>NZ_JANSHP010000093.1:0-3531 GCF_047502605.1 Synechococcus sp. RC10A2 | reverse complement strand
GCAACAAGGCGACAATGTTAGAATGCAGGCTTGATTTTCCACCGCGACTCCTGGGGGAGGGTGCTGGTTATGGCCCGCAAAGCTGCCGACGTGAACAACGGCGACGACTTGGACAAGTTGAAGTCGGAGAAACGCAAAGCTCTGGATCAGGTGTTGGGCCAGATCGAGCGCAATTTTGGCAAAGGGGCGATCATGCGCCTGGGAGATGCGGCCCAGATGCGGGTGGAGACCATACCCAGCGGCGCTATCACCCTCGACTTGGCCATGGGCGGTGGCTACCCCAAGGGGCGAATCATCGAAGTCTTCGGGCCGGAATCTTCTGGGAAAACCTCGGTTGCTCTGCACGCCATCGCTGAGGTGCAAAAACGAGGGGGAACGGCTGCTTTTGTGGATGCCGAGCACGCGCTGGATCCCGCCTACGCGGCGGCTTTGGGGGTAGATATCCAGAATCTGCTCATCTCCCAGCCGGACACGGGGGAGGCCGCCCTGGAGATTGTCGATCAACTGGTGCGCTCTGCTGCTGTGGACATTGTGGTGGTGGACTCGGTGGCAGCGTTGGTTCCCCGCGCCGAGATCGAGGGGGATATGGGAGACGCCCATGTGGGGTTACAGGCCCGCCTGATGAGCCAAGCGCTGCGCAAGATTGCCGGCAACGTCAGCAAAACCGGGTCAATTGTTCTGTTCCTCAACCAGTTGCGCTCCAAAATCGGCGGCATCGGCTACGGCCCCCAGGAAACCACCACTGGCGGCAATGCCCTCAAGTTCTATGCGTCGGTGCGGCTGGATATTCGCCGCGTGCAAACTCTGAAGAAAGGTGCTGAAGAATACGGGATCCGGGCGCGGGTCAAGGTGGTGAAAAACAAAGTTGCTCCCCCATTCCGGCGGGCAGAATTCGACATCATCTTCGGCCAGGGCATCTCCAACATCGGCTGCATTGTCGATCTGGCCGAGGAGATGGGCATTCTCAAACGACGCGGTTCCTGGTACAGCTACAAAGAGGAAAATGTGGCCCAAGGGAGAGACAATCTGGTCGTTTACCTGAAAGAAAAGCCGGAGATCCTGGCGGAGGTGGAAGCGGCTGTGCGGGAAAAACTTTCTGCAGGGGTAACGGTTTCTGCCAGCCGACCGGGGGGGATAGAGGAGGGAGAGCAGGAAGAGGTTGAGGCCCCCATCTTTGCAGATGAGGAGTTTTGAAACGAGGGCGGCTCTTCAAGCTGTGCCTCTCAACTGGGCTCGCTGCTGGCGCAAAGCTTCGTAGAGCAGCAATCCCCCGGTCATGGCCACGTTGAGGGACTCGACGCCAGCAGCCATCGGGATCCGCACCTGGGCATCGGCCAGTTGGATCGTCGATTCCTGCAGGCCAGCCCCTTCGTTGCCCAAGAGAAAAAGGGTTGGCCGAGTGAGGTCGTGATCCCAGTAACAGGTGGCCAGAGGGGCGAGGGTGGCGGCCAAAACTTGGATCCCTTGGCGACGACAGGACTGGATCCAGGCGGGCAAGTCAGAGAGAACCTGAGGCGGGCGGCGAAACCACTGGCCGGCGGAGGCCCGCAGGACTTTGGGGTTTTCCGGATCGACGCTGTCTGCGCTTAGCCAGAGGCCATCGGCTCCGGTGGCCGCCACGACGCGGATCAGGGATCCCAAATTACCTGGATCTTGCAGCGTTTCGACCACCAAGCCCAGGCGCAGCGCCTCTGGGGGAGGGGAGGCGATTTGCCGGCTAACGGCCACAGCTACAACCCCTTCCGGAGACTCGGTCGTAGAGAGGGCCGCCATCACTTCCAAGCTGACGGCCTGCCGCCGCAGATGCTTGGGCAGGCTGGCCAACAAGCGGGGGTGACGCTCAGCCCAGTCGAAGGTGTAGCAGACAGCTCGCAGAGGCCAGCCGACCCCCAGCGCCTCTTCGAGGAGGTGGGATCCCTCGACCAGGAAGGCGCCCTGCTCTCGCCGGCCTTTGCTGCGGTGCAACTGCCGCAACTGTCGGATCCAAGGGTTTTTGGGGCTGGTGAGCAGCTCAGAAGCCATGCGGAGGAAGAGGAGAGATGGGGCGGGGAAGGCTTAATCGCGGCGACGCAACCGTTGGATAAAAAATCCATCCCGATCCTGGCGATGAGGCCAGATGAGCAGGGGATCCCCTTCGGCAGCCCAGTGGGGATGCCGGTTCAGAAAAGACTGGATGACTGCCTCGTTTTCGGCAGGATGCAGGGTGCAGGTGGCGTACACCAACAGTCCGCCCGGCTTGAGCCACCGGGCTGCCACCTGCAGAAGCTGAGCTTGCAGATGGGCCAGCTCTTGAATCTGGGCGGGGGTTTGCCGCCAGCGGGCGTCGGCGTGGCGGTGCAGGGTGCCCAAGCCGGAGCAGGGGGCATCCAACAACACTCGGTCGGCGCTCTGCCACGGGGGCAGGGGTGCAGGAGGTTCGGCAGCGGCGTCCAGGGAGAGCAGGTCGATGGCCAGGGGACGGATCGAGCTCAAGCCCAAGCGCTGCACATTTTCCTCTAGGCGGCGCAGGCGGTGGGGATGGCGGTCCAGGGCCCAGATCTCGCCGCGATCCTGCATCTGCTCGGCCATATGCGTGGTCTTGCCGCCCGGAGCGGCGCAGCAGTCGATGACTCGCTCTCCCGGCTGGGGATCCAGATAGTGCACCACCTGCTGGGCGCTGGCATCCTGAACGCTCCACCAGCCTTGGGCAAAGCCGGGCAGGGCCGTGATGTCGCCGGCATGTTGTCCCAGGCGCAGGGCGCCCGGCACCTCAGGGATGGGTGAGGCAGGGATCCCCGCTTCTGCCAAGGCTTGGATGACTTTGTCCACATCCGCCCGCAGCGGGTTGACCCGCAGATCCAGGTGGGGCGGCTGGTTGAACCAGGCGCACAACTGCTCGGTCTCGGCTGGTCCCAGGCGCTCCCACCAGAGGCGCACCAGCCAATCGGGAAAGCTATGCCGGATCCCCAAGGCCTGAATCGGGTCAGTGGGCAGAGTGTCCTGCAAGGGCTTGAGGGGATCCTTTTCCGCCCCATCCAACGCTTGCCGCTGGTAGGCGCGCAAGATGCCGTTGACTACCCCCGTCAGGGATCCCAGGCCCACCTGGCGGGCCAGCTCCACGCTGGTGTGAATGGCGGCCCTGGGCGGGATGTGATCCAGAAAAGCCAGTTGGTAGAAGCCAAGGTAGAGAATCAGCCGCAAATCGAGCGGTTGCTGGTGGGCGGGGCGCCGGGCAAAGCAGTCGATCAGGGCATCAAGGGTGCGGCGACGGCGGGTAATCCCATACACCAACTCGCTGACCAGGTGGCAGTCGGCAGGGATCAGGCGGCTATGGGCCAACAAGTGTTCTAGCACCACGTCGGCATAGGCGTTGTGCCGCTCGATCTTCTGCAGAGCCAAGAGGGCCAGTTGACGCGCGTTCATGGCCGCTCCAAAAAAGATCAGGTTGCTTCCCGACACAAAAGGATAGCTTGGTAGCCCCGCACTTGAGTGCGCGCCGGAAAAGCCCGCTAGCCACTTTAGTCGCTTACCCATGATGGGGGTCGTTGATAT
>NZ_JANSHP010000092.1:0-3910 GCF_047502605.1 Synechococcus sp. RC10A2 | reverse complement strand
TGCGATCGCTTCTTTCCTGAACCATGTTCAGGAGAGTTCAGCGTGAATGTATCAGCTTGGACAAACCAAATTCTGTCCCCCTAGGAGAGGGGCTGGAGGTGAGAGAGCTTAGGATAGCTACAGATTAGAGCAATCAAAACTATGAAGTCTGCTGCTCGCCTAGCTTGTCTGCTTGCCGGACTGATCCTAGGAGCGGGGATCCCCGTCATTGCTCCCGCCCCCGCCCTTCCCGTTGCCCAAGCCGGTTTCCGGCCCTATCTCAATGCCCGTTTCGGCTACCGCATCGACTACCCGGCAGACTTTATCCCGCAAGGGGAATCCGACAATGGCGACGGCCAAGTGTTCCTCGGTCAAGACGGGGCTGAGCTGCGCGTTTGGGGTGGGTACAACATTTTTCAAGCAACG
Source organism: Synechococcus sp. RC10A2 (assembly GCF_047502605.1). Classification (NCBI taxonomy): domain Bacteria; kingdom Bacillati; phylum Cyanobacteriota; class Cyanophyceae; order Synechococcales; family Synechococcaceae; genus Synechococcus; species Synechococcus sp. RC10A2. The sequence continues at coordinate 3,505 of NZ_JANSHP010000092.1, read as the reverse complement.
CCCGCCAGCGCCCTGCAGGAAGAACTTCGCCGCAGCCGGGAAAACCAGCGCCAGGTTACTTACCAAACCGTTGGCCGGGATTTCTTCGTGGTCTCCGGCTACGAGGACTTTGGCCAGCGGATTTTCTATCTCAAAAAAATCGTCCGTCCTTCCCTGCAGGCTGGCTTTGAATTCGTGTATCCGGCCAACCGGCGCGAGCGCTATGACCGAGATGTGGAAGCTATAGCCCGTTCCCTGCGCCTTGCCAATCCCTGAGCTAGACCCAAGTTGGGGCATGATCGTAGGGATCCCTGGCAAAACCCCATGGCCGAGAGACCGCTGGACAATTGGCTGCGGGAACGGATGCAAGCCGTTGGCCTCTCCTCTTGGCAGGCTCTGCAAGCCCGGGCGGGGATCAGCCGCCGCGCCCTCGATCAGGTGCGCCAAGGGCAGTGGGGATCCCTGCGCCTGGAGCAACTGCAGAAGCTGGCTGCCGCTTTAGAGTGGGAGTTGGGATCCCTGCTTGGCGGTGGCGACCCTAGTCCAAGGGGCTCGAACACTGCAGAAGCGATCTTTTCCCTGCTGCAGCCGCTGCTGACCAGCTACCCCACCGTCCGCGAGATTGCCCGGCGCAAGCCCGATTGGCCGGCCCAAAACGTGACGGCCCTCTTCCGGTCGCTGGATGCCCTGCTGCAGCAGTGGGGGTATGAAGCCATCGGCAGCCCTCTTGAGTCCGTCCCCTTCGACCCGCAACTGCACCAGCCGGATCAGCCGGACATTCGGCCAGGGGATCCCGTCTACATCCGCTTTGTCGGCTACCGCCGGAAAGACTACATCCTCTGCCCGGCCAAAGTCAGCCGCTCGCTGCCCGGAGGATTGAGCTGATGGCACCTGTCCCCAAAGCAACGCTGGCTATCGATTTCGGCACCAGCAATACTGTGGTGGCAGTTTGGGATCCCGTCCAAGAAGCGCCCCGCCTGCTCAGCTTTCCCGGCCTTTCCCGCCCGGGCTACTCGGCCATTCCCAGCCTGGTCTATGTCAAGGGAAAAGGCCAGCTCTTGGTGGGGGAAACGGTGCGGGCCGGGCGTTGGGGGGCAGTGGAGCCGCAGCGGCTGTTTCAGGGCTTCAAGCGGGATCTGGTGGCGGAGTTTGTCCCCCCACCGCGGATTCTCGATGGGGAGCGCTACGACGCCGAGAGGGTGGCTCAGGCTTTTTTGCAGGCGGTGATGGAAGCCGTCCAGCAAGAATACCTGCAGCCGCAACAGGTGGTGTTTACCGCTCCCGTCGGCTCCTTTGAGCGCTACTTGAACTGGCTGCGGGGGGTGGCCGGGGATCCCGTTCAAATTGTGGATGAGGCCACTGCCGCTGCCCTGGGCTATGCGGTCGGCCAGCCGGGATCCGTGGTGCTGGTGGTGGATTTCGGCGGCGGCACCCTGGATCTCAGCCTGGTGCGCACCCTTGCCCCCCAGCCGGGCAACCCCGTCCTCAAGGCAGAGGTGATCGCCAAGGCCGACGCCTACGTGGGCGGGGTGGATATCGACATCTGGATAGCCGAATACCTGCTGGGGCAACTGGGGCTGAGCCGGCAGCAGCTGGGGGCCCTGAGCTGGATGACGCTTTTGGAGCAGGCAGAACAGCTCAAGATCGCCCTTTCTGCCCAGCCGGAGGCTGTGGGCAGTTGGTTCGACGACGAGACTCTAACTGCCTATGAGCTGCGCTTGAATCGGCAGGCGCTGGAGGAGATTTTAGAAACCCACCAGCTCCTCGACCAGATCCGCCAGTGCCTAGACGAGGTGCTGCTCAGCGCCCAGGCAAGGGGAGTGGGCAAAAGCCAAATTGAGCAGGTGCTCCTGGTGGGAGGCAGCTCCCAACTGCCGGCAGTCCAAGAGCTGCTCCGCTCCTACTTCGGCAAAAAGAAAGTCCGCTGCGAGCGCCCCTTCGACGCCGTGGCCCTGGGCGCTCTGCAGGTGGGCCGCCAGGTCAAGCTCGAGGATCGCCTGCACCACAGCTACGCCATCCGCCTCTGGGATCCCTGGCAAAAAAGTTACATCTACTATCCCCTCTTCGAGCGGGGCAGCCCCTACCCTTGCCGACGCTCCGAGCCCTTGATCTTGCAGGTGGCCAACGATGGCCAGACCGAAATTCGACTCGATGTGGGGGAAGTGGCCCAGGTGGCCCAGGCCGAGGTGGTCTATGACGAGCTGGGGCGCATGAGCAGCCGCCAACTTACCCGACAAACCGATTTTCGATCCCTGGGTGCTGAGCCGGCTTGTCTGGCCCGCCTGCAGCCCCCAGGTCGGGCAGGAGAAGATCGCCTCAAGGTGGAATTTGCCGTCGATGCCTCGCGGCGGCTGTTGGCCACTATCTTCGACTTGCAAACCCAGCAGCTTTTGGTAGAAGCCCAGCCCGTAGCCACCCTGAGTTAGAGAAAGGCACTCAGCTTCTTTATCGCGCCAAAACCCAAACAGTGCCGCCTGGCCCTTCTCCCCCCTGGGAGAGGGGCTGGGGGTAGTCGCAATGGCAGCGTGGAGCGCTTGGGCGGATCCCTTGTTGAACAATCGCCTATTTTGCTGTAAAGCGCGGGGGAAAAGTCTTAAGCTCATCCAGAATGACTGTATATCCCCTGCAGTGGCTTTGTAATGACTTGACAGATATAGTCATTTCAAATAGATGCAACGTTTCTCTACGTCGTTATTGCTACGCAACGCTGTCGCGAAGGCGCCGGCAGCGCGAAGCACTATCTCTAGCTCCCCTCTCCCCCTGGGAGAGGGGCTGGGGGTGAGGGCCGACTCCCCTGAGCTCAATCTCTCAAGAATTAGCAACGACTGGCCCTACTGCTGACAGGTAAACTAGCTTCCCGTCGTAGAACAGCGCTGAGCCTTGGTCGCCTTGCTGCGAGTCTGCCCGGTACTCCTGACCTTCGCCCACAGTCGTTACCGCTTCCCAAGGCCATTGGGTTATGTTGGCCCAGTACTTGAGAACATCCTCAGAGGTGGCCTTGGCTCGTGAGGGGGCTGCTCGCAGGGCCTCGATGGCCAGACCGGCTACCAGGCGGGACCACAACCGGCTGCAAATCTGCGCCGTTCCGAAGAGATCCAGCGAGCGCACACGACCGTCTATAGCGATGGCTAGGCCAGTTGCTCCCTTGACATAGCTGATGTCTTCGCGGAACCCTTTCAGCTCCTCCTCGTAGGCTGCATAGGCAATCAGCAAGGGCGGCAGTAGGGGAGCTAACCTCAAGCCTGAGGTGAAGACGGGCAACGTTGACACTCCCACCGCCTAAAGGCGGGGGATTCTTACGCAGTCCACAAAAGAACCCGTAACGGCGTTGTCAAAGCGCCTCTAGACAGTTCCTGAAGGCAAAGCCCCAAGGTTCTGCTGACTTTCTTAAGCAGGTTGGCGGCAGCATTTGCCTCAGCGTTGACCAACCACCCCTTTGCCGTTTGGTACAGGCCCCGCTTGACACGCCTTCCAGAGGGTCTCCACCCGTCGGGTTTTTCACCATAACTAGGTAGCTCATCTCCAT
>NZ_JANSHP010000091.1:0-44965 GCF_047502605.1 Synechococcus sp. RC10A2 | reverse complement strand
GTAGATCTCGGTGATCGGACGGCCCAACTCTGACTCAATGCGGGCAAACGCCTCCTGGGAAGGAAAGCTGGGCAATTGATCCTGCAGCTTGGTGAGCTCTTCCAAGTAGTCTTTGCGCACCAAGTCCGGTCGCGTCGAGAGGGCCTGCCCCACCTTGATGAAGGTAGGCCCTAGGTCAGTGAGCAGCTTGCGCAACTGCTCTGCCCGCTGGGGCACTTTGCGATCGCCCTGTCCCCAAAGCTGATCCCAGCGTAGACAGAGAACAAACCAGAGGAGGGGCCAGAGAATGGCCAGCGCCCGACCCATCACCCGGAGCAGGCGCCAGCGGTAGTAACGAGTGATGAATTGCGGATCGTAAACTTCTAGGTCGGCAATGGAGGAAATCCTGTTAACCACGCTCAAGGGATCTCACAATCTGTTTTTAAAGCTCTTAATATCTATCGTAATCTATCGTAATGGCAAAAGCCTCTTGTTTTCTCTTATCTTGCTTAACAGCGCCTCCTCAGCGTTCGCCAGCCAGGTTCTCGGCCAAAGCCGGCTTCCCCCGATCAAATGACGGTGTTGTCCGGGATCACCGAGTCCTTGATGATGGTGACGATGCCGTTGCTGATCCAGATCCCTTCCTCTTCCCGCTGCGCTTCGCTGACGTGATCCTTGTTGAGGATGCGGACATTGCGCCCGATGCGGGCGTTTTTGTCCACGATGGCGTTGACGATGTGGGAGTTGGCGCCGATGCCCACCGGTGGGATCCCAGCCTCCAGCTTGGCCTGCCGCTCTTCTGCCGACTCGTAGTAATCGGCCCCCATGACCAGGGTATTCTCTACAATGGTATTGGCCTCCAGGCGGCTGCGAATGCCGATGATGGAATTGCGAATTTGAGCATTTTTGATGATGCAACCGTCGGCAATCATGGAGTTGACGATCTGGGAATCGAGGATTTTGTTGGGGGGCAAAAAGCGTGGGCGGGTGTAGATGGGCATTTCGCTGTCAAAGAAGCTGAAGGGAGGGTTGGGCTGCTGCACCAGCGCCAGGTTGGCTCGATAAAAAGCCTCGATGGTGCCGATGTCCTCCCAGTAGCCCTTGAACGGGTAGGCCTGCAGATGGTACTTGCCGATGGCTGACGGCAGCACCTCTTTGCCGAAGTCGGTGTGCTCCTTCACCTTCAGCATCTCGATGAGGGCCTCCCGCCTGAATACATAGATGCCCATCGAGGCGATGTAGGGCTTGGCTTTGGCCTCTTCCGGGCTGAGGCCGAGGGCTTGGGTATCCACCTGACAGGCTTTCAGCAGCTCCCCTTGCGGCTTTTCTTTGAAATCGACGATCCGTCCATCGGCGTCGATCTTGAGCAAGCCAAAACCCGAAGCCACTTTTTCTTCGCAGGGGAGCACCGCCAGCGTCACATCGGCTCCGGTTTGCCGGTGATAGTGAATAAAGGGGCGGTAGTCCATGCGGTAGAGGTGATCCCCCGATAGGATGAGGAAGTCCCGCGGCTTCCAGGAGTCCATCAGCCAGAGATATTGGCGCACAGCGTCGGCGGTGCCCTGAAACCAATCCGGGTTATCGGGCGTCTGTTGGGCCGCTAAAATATCCACAAAGCCGCCTGTGAAGGGAGACATGCGGTAGGTGTTGATGATGTGGCGGTTGAGGGAGGCGGAGTTGAACTGGGTGAGGACGTAGATTTTATCAATATCAGAATTGATGCAGTTGCTGACCGGGATGTCGATGAGGCGATACTTGCCTGCCAGAGGCACAGCAGGTTTAGCACGGCGCTTGGTCAGGGGATAAAGTCGGGTGCCACGCCCACCGCCCAGGATAATCGCCAGTACATCGCGCATGGTTGTCCTCCACCAGGCTACACCCAATAGCATAGACTGCTGCGGCGGCACCTGACCCAATCTGGCCAAGGGGAATCGGGAAATCGGAAGCGCCTGAAACAAACCCTGGGGAAGCTGATGGCACGCGTCCTGGCTTTTACCAACAACAAAGGGGGCACCGGCAAGTCCACCCTCTGCGTCCACGCGGCTCAGTTAACGGCTCAACGGGGCTACCGAGTTCTGCTCATCGATCTCACCTCCCAAGCCACCGCCAGCAGCCTTTACCTGGAAGAGGCCGGATCCCTGCCCCCCGAGGAAACGGTTTGGGCCAGCCTGCACCCGCAGTACCGACGTCCTTTGGAAGAGGTGATCTATTGCACCGACAAGGGGGTGGATGTGGCGCCCTCCCACAGCACCATGGCGGAAGTGGCGGCCCAACTGGCGGCTGCTGGCGACTCCGGGCAAGACCTGTTGCAGCATCAGCTCGCTCCCCTGCTGCCGGATTACGACTTTGTCTTTCTCGATACGCCAGGGGAACTGAACGCCCTCACCGCCAACGCCCTGCGGGCGGCCCGGCGCGTGTTGATCCCGACACGGCTCAACCGCGTCGACTTCTCTTGTACAGAGGTGACCCTGCGCTATGTCGAGTCCCTGAAGGGCGAGTTGAGCCAAGTCCGCGCCATCTTGACCATGCTGGACGACCGCTACTTGCCAGGGGGCATCTGGTCCGGATCCCATACCGGGCAATTGTATGTGCAAGCGCAACAGATTTTTGCGGATGTGCTTTCACCCGTTACCATTCCAGATAGCAGCGATTTGCGCACCGCTTTTGACTACGGCTTGACGGTCATGGACTATCGGCCTGGCTCGGTGGTGTGTCAGCGATTGGAGCAGTTTGTCGAACATGAGGTGCTCTTGTGACTGGATCGGACCGTAGCCTCTTTCCTTCTTCGGGAGAAACTTCCCGCACTCGGCGCAAGGCCAGTGCTAAAACCAGTTCAGAGCCCACCCCTGCAGAATCTACTCCCACGGGCGAGGAGCCGACAACGATGTCTTCTCAGTCTCCTACAGAACCAGCCCCAGAATCGCCGGACCTTGAAACCCTCAAAAGCCAACTGGCCGAAGCTCAACAACTTTTGCAGGACTACCAAAACAAAGTCTCTGCCCTGCAAGCTCAGCTACAGCAAGTCACTGCCCACCGCGACGAATTGCAGAAGGCGCTGGCCCAGTTACAGGCGGTGGCCGAGGAGCGGGCCAAGACCATTCAGGAACTGCAAAGCCGCCGAGGGCAAGTCGCACCTTTACCCAAGCCGCAACCCCAGCCTTCGCCTCTGCACGCGCAAAAGAAGATCATGAATCGGCCCATCTTTGACAACGTGTCGCCCACCGACGAAGATATGCCCCCCTACATGCTGGACTAGGCAGTTGGTACTAGTCTGGATTGCGCCGGAGGAAAGGAGGGTGTAGGGTTAGGGATCCCTGTCTGCTCGGTTGCCGTTCCGGTCTGCACGCTATGACTCCATCCCAGGCGAAGATGACTGTTTCTGGCGATGCCATTCCGCCCCACGGGGGCACCTTGGTCAACCGCATTGCCTCCCCTGAGCAGGCGCAGGAGCTGCGCTCCAAAGCTGAACACTGCCCCATCCTCCACCTCGACGAGCGGGCCCAGTCGGATCTGGAGATGATCGCCATCGGGGGCTTCAGCCCGCTCACCGGCTTCATGGGGCGGGAAGATTACCAGTCGGTTCTGGAGACGATGCACCTGGCCAACGGCCTGGCTTGGTCGCTGCCGGTAACGCTGCCGGTCTCTGCCGAGATAGCTGCCGATCTCAAGGAAGGGCAGACCATTGCCTTGGCCAATGCCGAGGGCAGGCTCTTGGGCCTGTTGGAATTGACCGAGAAGTTCACCTACGACAAAACCCGCGAAGCGCAGCAGGTCTACCGCACTACCGATGAGCAGCATCCGGGGGTGAAGGTGCTCTACCAACAGGGATCCGTCTATTTGGCCGGCCCTGTAACTCTCTTGCAGCGGGATCCCCATCCCCTTTTCCCGGCCTACCAGATCGACCCGGCCCAGTCGCGGCAACTGTTTCGGGAAAGAGGCTGGAAAACCATTGTCGGCTTTCAAACCCGCAACCCCATCCACCGCGCCCACGAGTACATTCAAAAGTGCGCTCTGGAAATCGTGGACGGGCTGTTTCTCCACCCGCTGGTGGGGGCCACCAAAAACGACGACATCCCCGCCGAGGTGCGCATGCGCTGCTACGAGGTGCTGATCGAAAAGTACTTCCCCAAGGAGCGGGTGATCCTGGCCATCAACCCTGCGGCCATGCGCTACGCCGGCCCGCGCGAGGCCATCTTCCACGCCCTCGTTCGCAAAAACTACGGCTGCACCCATTTTATTGTGGGCCGGGATCACGCCGGGGTGGGCAACTACTACGGCCCTTATGATGCCCAGCATATTTTCGATGAGTTCCGTCCCGAGGAACTGGGCATCATCCCCCTCAAGTTTGAACATGCCTTCTATTGCACCGTCACCGGCACCATGGCCACGGCCAAGACCAGCCCCAGCCAGCCCCACCAGCGCATCCACCTCTCGGGCACCAAGGTGCGGGAAATGCTGCGCCGCGGCGAGATCCCCCCGCCGGAGTTCTCCCGCCCCGAGGTAGCCCAACTGCTGGCCGAAGCTATGCGTGAGCGGGGACAGCCTGAGTAGGGGCAAAAAGAGCCTGCTCCAGCCCAGGCCCTCTGTGTTCTTGGGGAGTCGGCCAAGCTGAAATAGGGCGCTGCCTCCTTGCCTAGGCTGACTCCGCTAGATTGATCGTTGGGTTGCGGTCGCAGAGCCCCCAGGTATCAGCTTAAAACCGGTTCTGTACATGGGCATCACCGGCCAGTCCTCTGGCGCAGCCTCAGGGATACCAAACCATAAACAAACCCACGCCCAAAAGCAGGGGAAGGATGCTGCTCTCCTAGGAAACTCTCGCCAGGAAGCCCTCCATGGGCAGCAACAGACCTCATCCCGCCTCAAAGCGGAGCTGGTCGGGATCCACATAATAGCAGCGGGCATTGTCAACACAGATCAACGCCCAGCCATTTTGGTCAACATCGACCAACGTATACTCGGATTGAGGGATGAAGTGGCCCTGGTGGTTGCGGGTCTCGCCTTTAACCCAAACGGTCTGACGGTTCATCTTCAAGTTCCTCCAATTTACAGTCAAAGAAAATCAAAAGCAGAACTCAATTTCAATGCAAGTCGATGCAAGAAGTGTCACACCAAACAGAAACCCTTGCATCTCCTCAAAGCCCAACAAATCCACAGGCTTGCGTGGGATGCAAGCTAACTCACAGCGGTGCCCGAATACCGTCTTGCGATTTGGTAAGAGAAGTCTAGCACCAACTCTATGAGAATATTGTTAAAAGTTGCGGATTAAGTTGACAAGCTCTAGATTTTCCTAAATTCTTGTTGCAAAATCGGGTTAAGCCTGCTTAACCTGCTTGGTCTACTTCAAATAGCCATTGGTGCATCTTGCTCAACTGAGGCCAATTGGGACGGCGGTTCCCTCCCTCTGCCAAGTTAGATTTGACCCCCTCGATCTGCTCGGGATCCCGCGCCAAGATTTGCTTGATGATCTCCACCTGCTGGCGTACCCCTGTTTTTTTCAGCTCCAGCATCGCCAAAGTCAAGTTCACCCGCGGCTGGGCGTCCACCGGGTCTAGCTTCACAGCAGTTTGGGCAGCTTTCAGGGCTTTTTCCGCTTGCCCCTCCAAAAGATAGAGCCAGGACAAGCAAGTCCAGGCTGCTGCCGCCTTCGGGGATCCCTTACAAATGGCCTCGAAGGAAGGGATCAGCGTCTTGGCCGCTTCCCCCGCCTCGTAGCGCCGGATCCCTTCCTGAAACAATTCTTCAATGGCTGCGCTCATCGTTCTCAACTCGGCATAATGACGTATTGACAAGTGCACTACTTTATGGGTGTAAGGCTGCTCTTGCCTGTTCGCTCATCTGTTGTAGCGCACCGGTGTCGGGGAGAGGGATCCCTTCTCCTTCCGCCAGCCAGAGCCAGTACTCGATGTTGCCGGCAGGGCCGGTGATGGGCGACCACGTATAGCCCTGCACCTGCCAGCCGCGGGCCACCGCCGCCTGCATTACTGTCTGCAGCACGCGGGCATGGACGGCCGGATCCCGCACTACCCCCCTTTTGCCCACCTGGCCTCGGCCCGCCTCAAACTGCGGCTTGACTAGCAGCAAGGCTTCCCGCGGCGAGCGCAACAGCTTCCACAGAGGATCCAACACCTTAGTCAGGGAAATAAAGGAGAGATCCACCACTGCCAGATCCGGCCAGTTGGGAGTGGGCACCTCGGTTCCGTAGAGATCGGCTGGCTGAAGATAGCGCAAGTTGGTTCGTTCCCTAAGGATTACCCGCGGGTCAGTTCGCAAAGACCAGGCCAATTGGCCATAGCCCACATCCACCCCATAGACCCGCTGCGCCCCTCGTTGCAGGAGGCAATCGGTGAAGCCCCCAGTGGAGATGCCAGCATCCAAACAGATGCGACCCTGGACTTGAATGGGAAAAGCTTGCAGTGCCCCCTGAAGCTTTTCTCCTCCTCGCGAGACAAAAGCAGACTTGGCCTGGATGTGGACTACAGGATCTCCGCTTACCCACGTCCCGGCTTTTTCCGCCCGTACTCCGTTGAGGAAGACTTCTCCCGCCAAGATAGCCCGCTGCGCCTGCTGGCGCGAAGAAAAATACCCTCGCTCCACCAGCCAGGTATCCAGGCGGACTCGATCGGCCATGCCCTAGCCACTGGCCTTCCACTCCATCAAGATAGACGACCGGGATCCCTTCTGTCAGCCGCGACTTAGCCAAAGCGCCCGCTCACATACTCTTCCGTCTCGCGGTTGGCGGGAGAGTTGAAGATCTTCTCGGTGCGGTCAAACTCTACCATTCGTCCGTAGCGGATCCCTCTCTCGTCAAGTTCAGTGTTGAAGAAGGCAGTGAAGTCGGACACGCGAGCTGCCTGCTGCATGTTGTGGGTGACGATGATGATCGTGTAGCGACGGCCCAATTCCTTAAGCAGCTCCTCAATGCGCAGCGTAGAAATAGGATCCAGCGAGGCGCAAGGCTCGTCCATTAGAATTACCTCCGGCTGAATGGCCAGGGTGCGGGCAATGCAGAGGCGCTGCTGTTGTCCACCGGAGAGGGAAAGGGCGCTCATCCTCAACTTATCTTTCACCTCATCCCAGAGAACGGCCTGGCGCAGTGCCCGCTCCACGAGCTCGTCCAGATCCCCCTGGTAGCCATTAATCCGGGGCCCAAAGGCAATGTTGTCGTAGACGGATTTGGGGAAGGGGTTGGGCTTCTGAAACACTAGGCCAACCCGCCGCCGCACCTCAGAGGGATCCACATCCGGGTCGTAGATGTTTTTCCCGTGGAAGATAACGGAGCCTTCTACCCTTGCCCCTGGGATTAAGTCATTCATGCGGTTGAAGCAGCGCAAAATAGTGCTCTTGCCGCAACCTGAGGGTCCAATAAAGGCTGTGATGTGATTTTTCGGGATCTTCAGGGAAACCTGCTTAACCGCCAGGTGGGAGCCGTAGTAGACGCTCAGATCCCGCGTCTCTAGTTCAACCTCCAACCGGGTGGGTTGCTTAGGAGAGCCCGACTTGTCAGAGAGTGGAGAGCGCATAGGCGTGTTGAAAAGAAGATAACGTTGCTGCAAGGCTTAGATAGTGATGGCTTCTTGGCGACGACTCACAAGGAGCCGGAAACTGACGGTGGTAATCAGGACCAAAATCACCAGAGCCAAAGCCCCTCCCCAGGCAAGCTTCTGCTGGTTTTCAAAGGGGACAAGGGCAAAGTTGTAGATCAACACAGCCAGCGAGGCCACTGGCTTCAACAAACCGCTGGGCCAGAGAAAGCTAAACAAAGCCGTGAAGATCAGGGGCGCCGTCTCACCTGCAGCGCGGGCAATGGCCAACGTCACCCCCGTCAGGATCACCGGCAGAGCCGCTGGCAACACCACGCGAAACACCGTCTGCACTCGCGAAGCCCCCAACGCATAGGCAGCAGCCCGCGTATCGGCCGGCACCAGGCGCAGCGCCTCTTCACTGGACAAAATGATGATAGGCAGGGTCAGCACCGATAGAGCCATCCCGCCGGCAAGGGCCGAGAAGGTTTTGGAGGAAAGCACCAGCACCCCATAGGCAAACACCCCGGCAATGATGGAGGGAACCCCCGTCAACACCTTGATAACGAAGCGCAGAAAGGAGGCCGTGGGGCTGTTTTTGCCAAACTCCGAGAGATAGATGGCTGCGAATAGACCAATGGGGAATGTGATGGAGATAGCAATCGACACCACAATAATCGTCCCCAGCACCGCATTGCCAAATCCGCCCACCTGATCGCCCGGAGGAGGGGGAAGCTGGGTCAGCGTCTGCCAGTTCAGGCGCTCGATGCCCCTGGTGAAAACGTAGTAGAGGATGAGAGCCAGCACAAAAATGGCGAAGATGCTGGAGATAGTTGTCAGCGCTGTCATTCCTACATCCAAGAAGATGCGCTGCCAGGGCTTCGCTCTGCGCTTAAACAAATTGCCTTGCTCTACCGCCTGCACTTGCGCCGTCATGTTCCTCTACTCCCACGAAGCTGTTAGCGCAAACTTGACACGGCGTATCATCAGCTCCGCCGCAATGTTAACCACCAGAGTGATGGCTAACAGAATCAAGGCCAAATACATAAGTGCTGCAACCTGCTCGGGGCCCGCTTCCGCAAACTCGTTGGCCAATAGGGCTGGGATGTTGCTGGCAGGAGCCAGAAGCGAGATGCTAATGCCGCGGGCATTCCCAATCAGCATCGCTACTGCCATCGTCTCCCCCATGGCGCGTCCCAAACCCAAAACCACCGCTCCCAGGAGGCCGCCAATTGCTGCCGGCAGCACGACACCAAAGATGGCTTCCCAGCGAGTGGCTCCCATCGCATAGGCAGCCGCCCGCAACTCTGGCGGAACGGACACCAGCATTTCCCTGGCGATGGCAGTAATGATGGGGATGATCATGATCCCCAAGACAACCCCCGATGTCAACATCCCAGGCCCTACTGGTGGTGTGCTGAAAATGGGCAGCCAGTTGAAGTGCTGGAACAAAAACATCTGTATAGGGCGGAAGAAGGGGATGAAGATAAACAACCCCCAAATGCCGTAGACCACACTGGGAATGGCTGCCAGCAGCTCCACCACGATGATCAAGGCTGTGCGCAAAGGCTTGGGCAAAAAGTCCTCGCTCAAAAAGATGGAGATGCCAAAGCTTAAGGGAACGCCCACGATCAGAGCAATCAGAGAAGTTACCAGCGTGCCGTAGATCTGGGGCCAAGCACTGTAAATGTCCTCAACAGGATCCCAGGTGGTGCCCCAGAAAAAGCCCAGCCCGAACTTCCGAATGGCAGGTAGCGCCTGAATCCCAATCTCCAGGGCAATCCACAACAGTAGGAAAGCCGAGAAAAAGACGGCGATCCGCGTTGCCCAAATGAATAGCCAGTCGCGCCGGCGCTGGAAGACGGGCCGGGGCCGAAATAGAGAACTGCTCTCCGAAAAGGTAGTGGTCATCTGCTGGGTAGGGGTAGTGGTCATCTGCTGGGTAGGGGGTACAAACCTCTACGGAGTGATTTTTTCCAGGGCAGCCAGAGCTTTCTTCCGCGTTTCCTCCGGCAAAGGCACATAGCCCAGCGGCTCCGCAAAGGATTGCCCTTCGGTGAGGCCGTAGCGAAGAAACTCTTTGACAGCCTTGGAGGTTTCAGCTTTGGGGTAGGCTTGGTAAGCCAAGATCCACGTGTAGCCCACAATGGGGTAGGAGTCTTCCCCTTCGGGATCTGGGTCAACCCCCAGCAGCCGCTCGTCGAGCTTGATTCTCGCCAGCGCTGCCTGCTCCGTCTCAACTTTGGGGACGACGAACTTGCCTGCCCGGTTTTCCAGGCGAGCGAAATTTAGGTTGTTGAGCTTAGCAAAGCCGTACTCCACATAGCCGATTGAGCCAGGAATCTGCTTGATTTGTTCAGAAACGCCTTCGTTACCGCGAGCTCCCACGCCAGTTGGCCAGTTCACGGAAGAGCCACGGCCCACTTTTTGCCGCCATTCGGGGCTAATGGCGCTGAGGTGGGTGGTAAAGATGTCGGTGGTGCCACTGCCATCAGAGCGGTGCACAACAGTAATCGGCAGATCTGGGAGAGTCACGCCTGGGTTAAGGCCAGCCAGCAGCGGATCGTTCCATTTCTTGATCTTGCCCAGGAAGATATTGGCCAGCGCCAGGCGAGAGAGGCGAAGTTCAGGACCTACGCCGGGGACGTTATAGGCTGCCACCAATGCCCCGCCCACCATAGGCACGGCCACCATGCCCTTGGGAGGGTTGGCTTCACCCTCAATCTTGCTAATCTCCTCAGGACGCGGCACGCTATCACTGGCGCCGAAGTCGACAGTGCGGGCCACAAATTGCTGACGGCCAGCGCCGCTCCCCACCGATTGGTAGTTGACTTGGATGTTGGGGTTTTTCTTGCCAAATTCTTGGGCCCACGTTTGGTAGAGGGGGGCCGGGAAGGTAGCTCCAGCGCCGTTGATGGTTATCGTCTTCTGCTGGGCAAACACTCGCTGCCAGCCGGCCTGACTTGCCGCAAAACCAGCAGCAACTGCCGACAAGGACTTAAGGAAAGAACGACGACCCAAGGAATGCGACATCGACATACAGAGATCTCTCCACTGAAGAGCGTGTCCTAGCCCAGGTCAAAAAGCTGCAACTGTGAAACCTAACTCCAAGAGTTCAGTCCACCGGGCCGAAGAAAGCACAGGATCTCGTTGAGACCCCAGCCCTTGCAACTCAGTCGCTAATCGGTCGCTAAGTGTAACGTAAGGTCAACCCTTTTTGGGTCAACAAGAGGTTAAATTCAGGTTATTTCTAGGTTATTTCTAGGCCCAGCAGCCGAGGTCGCGACTGTCGGGCTTAATCAGGGTAGAGACCCCAGGGGGAGGCTGGGGCTGGGCTGACATTGGTCGGGGGAATGCCTAGAATAGAGGTCTGTCAAGAGAGTGGGTGCCTTCCTCCTATGGCAAAAGATGTGCAGGTGATGCTGCGCCAGGCGGTTCCTGGGCTCGGCAAGCCGGGAGAGGTGGTGAGTGTCAGGCCGGGCTATGCCCGCAACTACCTTTTCCCGCGGCAGATGGCGGTGCGGCTTACGCCTGGACTTCTCAAGGAGCAGCAGATGCGGCGGGAGCAGGAAGCAGCCCGCAAGCTGGCTGAGAAGCAACAGGCGGAAAACTACAAGAAGGCTTTGGAGACGATTGGCCGTTTTGTCATCCGCAAGAAGGTGGGCGAAAAAGACCTGCTCTTTGGACAGGTAACTGCCAGCGATATTGCCGAGGTGGTGCTGGCTACCAGTGGCCTCGATATCGACCGCCGCAATGTCCTACTCGATGAGGAGATCAAGAAAACTGGGGTCTACCTGGTGCAGGTGAAGTTACACCCCGAGGTTACCGCTACGCTGCGCATTCAGGTCACGCCTGAGTAGAAAAGAGGTTCTGGTTCAGACGGCTATGCCCACTTGGCCCGCTGCGCTAGGGTGTGCAGCCTAGCAGTCGGAGAGCGGGGGAGAGCTTGGTTTTTCTACCCTGGCTGGTGGTGATTAGCGATTACGACCTGAGCGGTGGGGATCGGCTTCCGCCTCAGAACATCGAAGCTGAGGAGGAGATCTTGGGCGGCATCCTCCTTGACCCTGAGGCGATGGCGCGGGTGGCGGGGCTCTTGCGGCCTGAGATGTTCTACCTCTCCGCCCACCAGGAGATCTACCGGGCTGCTCTGCAGTTGTACAGCCAGGGCCAGCCCACTGACCTGACCACTGTTTCTGCCTGGTTGGCAGATCACCAGCTCTTGGAGCGGGTGGGAGGAACGGCGGCAATTCGCCGCCTAGTGGAGCAGACGGTTAGCAGTGTCAACATTGACCAGTATGCCCGTCTGGTGGTGGACAAATACATGCGCCGCCGGCTGATTCAAGTCAGCAACACCTTGGCGCGTCTGGCCTACGACACTAGCCAGCCTCTCCCTCAGCTCCTGGATCGAGCCGAGCAAGAGGTGTTCAGCCTCACCCAGGAACGGGTGCAGCGCAGCCTTGTTCCAGCCTCGGAAGTTTTGGTAAACATCTTCTCAGAGTTGGAGGAGAGGTTCCAGAGCGGGGCTCAGATCCCTGGGATCCCGACCAAATTCATTGACCTCGACAACCTGACCCAGGGCTTGCAGCGGTCGGATTTGGTCATCCTAGCCGGCCGTCCCTCGATGGGAAAGACCAGCCTGGCTCTTAACATTGCCCAAAATGTGGCTGCCTACGTCAAGCAACCGGTGGCCATCTTCAGCCTGGAGATGTCGCGGGAGCAACTGGTGCAGCGGCTCTTGGCCAGCGAGGCGCGCATTGATAGTAGCCGTCTGCGATCCGGGCGCATCAGCGAGAATGAGTGGCAACGCCTGGGGCAGGCGATTGGCTTTTTGTCGCAACTGCCTTTGTTTATCGACGACACGCCCAACTGCACGGTTACAGAAATTCGCTCTAAGGCGCGGCGTCTGCAGGTGGAGCAAGGAGGGACGTTGGGGTTGGTGTTGATCGACTACTTGCAGCTAATCCAGGGATCTGAGTCCGACAACCGGGTGCAGGAATTGTCGCGCATTACCCGCGGCCTCAAGGCGCTAGCCAAAGAGCTGATGGTGCCGGTGCTGGTGCTATCTCAGCTCAGCCGGGCAGTGGAGTCGCGCTCAGACAAGCGTCCGCAACTGGCAGATTTGCGGGAGTCGGGTTGTCTAGCCGGCGATACCCGCGTGAGGGACGTGGATCGCGGCAAGATCTGGCGGCTGGAGCAACTGGCAGCCCTGCCGCCTTCAGCAGAACTGCCGCGCCTGCTTAGCCTCAATGGGCGCGGGCGGCTGGTGCCCCAACAGCCAGTGAGGGTATTTTGCAGTGGGCGGCAGCCCACATGTCTTCTAAAAACCCGCCTCAACTTTTCCATTCGTGCCACTGGCAACCACCCTTTCCTAACTCGGGACGGCTGGAAAACCCTCGACGAGCTGCAACTGGAGGAGGAGGTGGCGGTGGTGGTGCAGGAGGGGTTGATCTGGGATCCCGTCGTCTTCATTAGCGAGCCGGGGGAGCCGCAACCGGTTTACGACATCGAGATGCCCCGCCACCACAACTTTGTGGCCAACGGCCTGCTGGTGCACAACAGCATCGAGCAGGATGCCGACGTGGTGATGATGATCTACCGGCCCGAGTACTACGATCCCAACACCAGCGATCGCGGAATTGCGGAGGTAATTGTTGCCAAACATCGCAACGGCCCCACGGGCACGGTGCGCCTTTTGTTTGAAAGCCAGTACACCCAGTTTCGCAACTTGGCGGATCCCTATCGGTGAGCGAAAGCCGCAGCAGAAAAAGCCGCAGCAGAAGTAGATCGGGACTCCTTTCAAGGACAGGTCCGGGGTGCGAGGTGTTAGCCTGAGATTGCCCCCCTAGGGCAGGTTGCTGTTGCTGGCTACCTCCCTCTGCCTAAAGCCATATGTTCAAAAGCCTGTTGATCGCCACCGATTGCCGCGATGGACTGCAGCGTTTTGGCAAATGCCTAGAAGAGCTTTACCTGAATGGGATTGAGCGCGTTGCTTTTGTGCATAGCGTTGCTCGGCAGGACGACGACATTGGCCTTCCCGAAGACCTCACCCCCAAAGTGCAGGCGCAACAGGCTCGCTTACAAGAGGTGTTGAGCGCCGTTCCTGCAGGGCTGGAAGTCAAAGTCTTGGTGCAGGCGGGCAAGGCGGTGGATCTGATTTTAAGAGGGATCCAAACCTGCAGCTCCGACTTGCTAATCACAGGCATGGGGATCCACAATCTGCTCACCGAAAAACTGTTTGGAAGCACCACCTTGGAGCTGCTGCCGAAGCTGACCATCCCGGTAATGGTGATGCGTCCGCAACTCATCGCCGCCTTTACTCTGGAAGAATTGCGCCTGCGCAGCCGCCACCTATTTCGCTCCCTCCTAGTGCCTTTTGACTTTGAGGAGCCCCGCCGGCAGCTCCTCAGCCGTCTTGGCCAACTGCTGCCAGGAACTTCCCAGTGTCAGGCCATTACGCTGCTCTATGTGGTGGATCCCAGCGCCCGCCGCAACCAGGGATCGCCGGCAGAAGAGCTCAAGCGCAGGGCCGAGGCCGACTTGGCCCGGTTAGTCGAACCGCTGGTCGAGCAGGTAAAACCGGTGCAGTTGCGGGCCTTGGTGCGGGTGGGATCCCCGCTTCAGGAAATCCTGGCCACCGCTGCTGAGGAGGACATGACCGCCATTGCCACCGCCTCCCCACGGGTGGGGACCTTTTGGGAGTGGTCAATCCGTAGCCTCACCGGCGAGATTCTACGGCAAAGTTGGCATCCGGTGTTGTTTTTCCCGCGCGGTTCCTTAGCGTAGTAGAGCTGCCCAACCCCCCTTCTATGCCGCTTGACCAAACCTTGAAGGAACTGTTCCAGGCGGTGGCTCAGGGGAAGCTCTCCCCCGAGCAGGCCCTGCAAGCCTGTCGCTTCCTGCCTTTTGAGGCGGTAGGAGACTTCGCCCGTGTGGATCACCATCGCCTTCTGCGCACCGGCTTTCCCGAAGCCGTGTGGGGGCCGGGCAAAACTCCTGAGCAGATTGCCCAGATTCTGGAGCGGCTGCACCGCCAGGGATCCCTAGCTTTGGCCACCCGCGTCGATCCCTCGGTCTATGCCCAAGTTCGCTGCCGCTTGCCCCAGGCCCAGTATTCTCCTGTAGCGCGCTTGTGCTGGATCCCTCCCCAAAAGGTGCATAGCTATCCCGGCCAGATTAGCGTGATCTCCGCTGGCACTGCCGACGTGCCGGTGGCTGAAGAGGCCGCTCTCACCGCCGAGCTCTCCGGGTTTCAGGTCAACCGCCTCTGGGATGTGGGAGTGGCCGGGATCCATCGCCTGCTGCACCACCGCGCCGCTCTGGAAGCCGATGTGCTGATCGTGGTGGCGGGCATGGAGGGAGCCTTGGCCAGCGTGGTGGCGGGCCTGGCAGACTGTCCGGTAATCGCTGTGCCCACCAGCGTTGGCTACGGGGCCAGCTTCCAGGGCTTGGCTGCCCTACTGACCATGCTCAACTCCTGTGCTCCTGGGGTGGGGGTAGTGAACATCGACAACGGCTTTGGGGCTGCGATTCTGGCCGGCCAGATCCTGCGCTGTGGCCAGCGGCTGGCGTCGCGATTGCCCTCGCCTGCATCCCCTGGAGAGGGAGAAGGTTAAGAAATGTAAAACAATCCTAAGCCAGACAGGCTATACTCAGGCCATGGCTAGGCCGGGATTTTGGCTGTCTCCGCTGGGAGGTTGTTTCCAAGAATTGAGGGGTGGGTTCTTTCCTCAGGTATCATTCTTGGGGCGCTCCCTAACGACCATAAAAACGACCATAAAAATGAAAGCAAATGAAAGGAGTTGTCGATTATAGGATAGCAGTCTGGGGTTGGCTGCACTGAACGAACGATTTTTTAGCCGGGGTACATGAAGCTTGCTGCTATGTCCATCGAGGCAATAAATACCGCTGTGGCTCTTGTTCAGGGGATCGTTCAGTCCTTCACTTGGACGGATCTCTTTTTGGTGGTGGCTCTGGTGTTTTTGGAAGCAGCCCTCTCTGCTGATAACGCCGTCGCCCTAGCTGCTTTGGTCAAGCATTTGCCCACCCCCCAGCAACAGAACCGGGCTTTGCGCTGGGGCATCATTGGCGCCTATGGTTTTCGCATCGCCATTGTGTTTGCAGCGGTTTGGCTGGTGGAGTATCCGCCCGCTCAGTTTCTTGGGGCCTGTTACTTGCTCTGGCTGGCCTGGCAGCATTTTCGCGGGGAAGAAGAAGGACCCGAGCAAGACATCACTCGCCAGGCCAATTTTTGGCAAACTCTGGTGATGGTAGAGCTGACGGATCTAGTCTTTTCTTTCGACAGCATCGCCGCTTCGGTGGGCGTCTCCCGCAAGGCTTGGGTGATCATCCTCGGCGGCATTCTCGGCATCACCCTGATGCGCTACATGGCCTCTTTGTTCTTGCGCTGGCTGGATGAGTTTTCCCGCCTGGAAGATGCTGCCTTTGCCATCATCGCCCTGGTGGGAAGCCTCATGCTGCTGGAGGTGTTTTTCCCCCAAATTGAGCTCCCGGAATGGGGGATGGTGCTGGCTGTGCTGCCTTTGTTTGTCTGGGGCTTTTCGCAGCGCCGCAGTCCTTCTCCTCCAGCCGTGGCCCAGCCAGATTCGACTCTGCCCAGTTCGACGGAAGGGATCCCTGCCGGCTTAGCCGCTCTTGCTGAGGTTGAGTCTGCCGCTGAGCTGGACTAAGGGAGCCCAGGGAGGAATTTCGGATCCCTGGGGCCGGTGAACGCCGGCAGGTTGTTCGGGCAACGGGAGGGCCTTGTAGACTAGTAGTGGAGGCAAGCCACCGGAGGAAGGTATCCTGATTCCGCAGTTTTGCCAGAAGTGGTGGGCAAAGTGCTGCCAGCAAGCCACTGCCACAAGCAGGGACAGCCAGCAGAAGCCGCCAGCAGGGGTAGAGAATGGTCAACCTCAGCCCCTTTCCTCTCCAGCCAAGGTAAACGATCCGATCCCTCTGGTAGAGCTGCGGCAGGTCTGCAAGCGCTTTGGGTCTACGGTGGTGCTGGATGGGATTGACCTCAAGGTGTACCGGGGCGATGCCCTAGGAGTGGTGGGGCCTTCCGGCACCGGCAAATCGACCTTGCTGCGCATTATTGCCGGCCTGACGGAGCCGGAGGCTGGCGAGGTGCTCTGGTGTGGGATCCCGCTGCCGGAAATTCAGGCCGGCCATCAGACTCCCCCCCTGCGGGTAGGCATGGTATTCCAGCAAGCGGCCCTCTTCGACTCCCTGACGGTGGAAGAAAACGTCGGTTTTTTGCTCTATGAGCACTCGCGGCTGCCGCGGGCACGCATTCGGGAGCTGGTGGCGGCCAAGCTGGAGGCGGTGGGGCTGGCGGGCAAGGAGCACAGCCTGCCGGAGGAGCTTTCTGGGGGGATGCGCAAGCGGGCCAGCTTCGCCCGCGCCATCATGGAGGATCCGTCGCTGCCCCAGGACGAGCCGCAACTGCTGCTCTACGACGAGCCCACAGCAGGCTTGGATCCCATTGCTTCCACCGTGATCGAAGATCTCATCCGGGATCTGCAGCGCGTGAAAAAAGCTTGCGAGAGCTACATTGTGGTGACCCACCAGCACAGCACCATCTACCGCGCCACCGACCGGATTGTGCTCTTGGCCCAGGGGCGGGTGCAGTGGGAGGGATCCGTGCAAGAGATCGAAACGTGCGACAACCCCTTTGTGCGGCAATTTTTCAGCGGTAGCGTAGAAGGGCCAATTCAAGTGGCAGGGCAGGTGTGATGCGTTCGCGAGCAATCCGAGAAGGGGCGGTGGGCCTGTTGATCTTGGCGGGGGCACTGGGCTTTGCCGGGCTGTTTTTGTGGATCTACAACTTGCGCTTCGGCAGCCGCGGCTTTCGGTTCACCGTCACCTATCCCAATGTGGCCGGCCTGGCGGAAGGCTCCAGCGTGCGGCTGCGGGGAGTAGCTGTGGGCCGGGTGGAGCGCATCCTGCCCCAGGCAGCCCAGGTGGAGGTGCAGGTGGCTATCGACCAGCCGCTGGTCATCCCGCGCGACGCCCTGTTTGTTACCACCCAGACGGGGCTGGTGGGGGAGACGGTGATGGATATCCTGCCGCAGGCGGCTGTGCAGCTAACAGGATCTCCCTTGGCAGCCGATTGCGACCGCAGCCAGATCATCTGCGATGGGGATAGGGTGGAGGGCGAGCCGGGCGTGGGTTTCGGCCAGTTGCTGGTTCAGGTGGATCGGCTGGTGACGCGCATCAACAACGATGAGTTCTTCGATACCCTCAACGCCACCTTAGAAGGGATCACCCGTGTTGCCAACAGCGTGGCCGACCTCTCGGAAACTGTGGAGAAGCAGGTGGCAGCCCTGCGCACCGAAGATCTGGACTTGTCGCAATTTACCTCGGCTGCTGTGGCTATCCAAGACGCGGCTGGAGCTGTGAGGGAAACGGCCCGCAGTTTTCAAGCGGCTGCCGATCGGTTCACCGTTCTGGTGGAACAGAACCGCACCTCCCTCCAGGCTGCCCTGGAAAACATCCAGCAGGTGAGCGCTGATCTGCAAGCCATGTCGAGCGCGGTTCGCCCGCTGCTTACCGATCCGCAACTGCAGGCGGATGTGCGCCAGATCCTGGCCGAGGTGCGAGCGGCGGCGGAGAACGTGTCCCAAGCTACCGACGATCTGCGGCAGCTTGCCGCCAGCCTCAACGATCCGGGCACCCTGGCGACCTTGCGCCAAACTCTGGACTCGGCCCGCATCACCTTTCAAAACGCGCAAAAGATCACTGCCGATATCGACGAGCTGACCGGGGATCCCCAGTTTCGTCGCGCTCTCCGGGAACTGGTGTTGGGGCTGAGCAACTTGGTCTCCAGCGCCCCTTCCAACAACGGGATTCAGCCCGCTGCCGTCCAAGTCGCGCCCGTTTCTTTTACCCTCGCCCCTATGGGGCAGCAGCCGGTTCCCCAAGAGGAAGCCAAGATCCCTGCCGAGATCCGCTCCCCTAGCAGCGGCAAAAGCCATTGAAGGGATCCCGAAGCTGGGGTAGGCTTTGCGGGTATAGGACGCCGCGCCGTCGACCAGGGTTGAGGTGTGAGGAATGTGTGGCATTGTCGGCTATGTGGGCTTTCAGTGGGCTGCCCCCATTCTGGTGGAGGGCCTACGCACCTTGGAGTATCGCGGCTATGACTCCGCAGGCATTGCCACCGTGGATCCAGAAGAAGGCTTGAGGATCGTGCGGGCCACCGGCAAGCTGCACAACCTGGTGGTGAAACTCACTACAAACATGCCCACAGCCAGGGTGGGGATTGGGCATACCCGCTGGGCCACTCACGGCGGCATTAGCGAAGAAAATGCCCACCCCCACTGCGACGTCCAGGGGCGCGTCGTGGTTATTCAAAACGGCATTGTGGAGAACTACCTGGAGCTGAAGGAGCACCTGCTGCAGCGCGGGATCCCTTTTCGCTCCCAAACCGATACCGAGGTGATCGCCCACCTGCTGGGCCTGTACACGGAGGAGCTGGGCTGCTTTGAGGCAGCTTTTGCCAAAGTCATGGGACAACTGCGGGGAGGCAATGCCGTGGTGGCCTTGGATCGGGAGGCGCCGGATCGTCTGATTGCCGCCCGCCTGGGCAATGCCGGGGCTGTGGTGATTGGCGAAGGGGAAGGGGAAAATTTTGTGGCCTCGGATCTGCCCGCCATCGTCCGCCACACCCGCAGGGTGGTGTTTCTGGAAGATGGGGAGATGGCCATCCTCACCGACTCCAGCGTGCGCTACCTGCGCATTACCGGCGAAGAGCTGCGCAAGACTCCCATCACCGTAGCCTGGGATCCCGTCTCGGCGGCCAAGGGGGGCTACAAGCACTTCATGCAAAAGGAGATCTACGAGCAGCCGCGCACCATCACCGAGACGCTGCGGGGGCGGGTGGATCTGGAAGCAGGCCGGGTGAACTTGGAGGGGCTGGCCCTGGCAGAAGCGCAACTGGCCCAGGTGGAGCAGATCCACGCTGTGGCCTGCGGCACTGCCTGGCACGCCTGCCTGGTGCTCAAGTACTTCATTGAGAGCCTGGCCCGCACCCCGGTGCAGGTGGACTATGCTTCCGAGTTTCGCTACCGCCAGCCGGTGCTGCGTCCCCACAGCCTGCTTTTGGCTCTTACTCAATCCGGGGAGACGGTGGATACGCTGGCAGCCATGAGCGAGGCCCGCAGCCAAGGGATCCCCACCCTGGCCATCGTCAACGCCATCGGATCCCAGGCCACTCGTCTGGCGGATGCCGGGGTGATCTACATCCACGCCGGGCCGGAGATCGCCGTCGCCTCCACCAAGGTGTTTACCGGCATGCTGGTGGCAGGATACCTGCTGGCCCTGCAACTGGCCCAGGCCAAAGGGATCCTCAGCCCGGCCCAGATCCGATCCCACCTGCAAGCTTTAATCGAGCTGCCGGGCAAGATCAGCCTGTTGTTGAAAGACGCCGCCCTCTACGAGCAGTTGGCGGAGCAGTACCACCACGTCACCGACATGCTCTACCTGGGCCGCTGGGTCAACGCCCCCATAGCCCTGGAGGGGGCCTTAAAAATGAAAGAGGTCAGCTACATCCACGCCGAGGGCTACCCAGCAGGGGAGATGAAGCATGGCCCCATTGCCCTCATCGACGAGCGCATGCCGGTGGTGTGTATTGCCACCCGCGATCCCGTCTACGAAAAAATGCTCTCCAACATCGAGCAGGTGCGGGCGCGGGGCGGGCGAGTCATTGCCCTGATCAATCCGGAAGATACCCAGGTCCGGGAAAAAGCCGACCACGTCATCGAGGTGCCCAGCACCACACCTCTGCTGTCGGCGGTTTTGAACGTCATCCCCCTGCAGCTGTTTGCCTACGCCATGGCGCTGCGCCGCGGGGCCGATGTGGATCAGCCCCGCAACCTGGCCAAGTCGGTAACCGTCGAGTAGCGTCTGCCAACCTTGTCACCGCCGGCCTCTGGCTTTTGCAAAATCGGGCAGATCACGTCCTCCTGGGCCGTCGGTTCCGCTGGGATCCGCCAATCGGAAAGGAGGCTTTCAATTTGGCCTTTTAGAGTTTGCAATTCGGCCATGCGCTCTTCGATTTGCCACAGCTTCTCCTGCAGGTGTTGGCGGATTTCTGGGCAGGGCTGCTCCCCCCGGTCGTACAACTGCAGGATCTGGCGAATTTCCTCCAAGCTCAGGCCCAGGCTTTGGCAGCGGCGAATGAAAGCCAGCCGCCCCAGCACTGCCGGATGGAAGAGGCGATAGCTGGACTCCGACCGCTGCACCGTTGGCTTCAGCAGGCCCAGCGACTCGTAGTAGCGCACCGTGCGCACCGGCAACCCCGCCGCCGCCGCCACCTGGCTAATTCTCAAGCTGCCCAATGCGCCATCGGCAACTGCAGGACTGAACATAGCACCACCAGCTCCCCAAGAGCTTCAGCTTAACAAAGCCAGCCCCGCAGCCGGATCCCCTGCCAAGAAAAGCGGGGATCCCTCAGCTTTTGTGGCCCATCTCGGCGGCTTGGATCAAGGCCCTGGCCCGCTGTTGATCCAACTTGGCCTGCAGGCGCTCTTGCTTGTCGCTGCTGGTGTTCAAAACTTGGCTCGCTTTGTCCAAGAGGGCCTGAGCTGCGGCCTTATCCACTTTTTCTCCCCGCTCGGCGCGGTTGACCAGAACGGTTACCTCGTTATTTTCCACTTCCGCAAACCCGCCCATCACGGCAATGGCCGACCACTTGCCACCGGCCTTGACCCGCATCACGCCGTTGCCGATGGCCGTCAAGAGAGGGGCGTGGTTGGTGAGGATGCCCAACTGACCTGAGGTAGCCGGGAGGATCACTTCCTCGGCGGGGGCATCCCAAACCGTGCGGTCGGGGGTGATCACGCGAACCATCAGCGTCACAGCAGGTCTCCTGAAGGGTTGAGCTTGGCACTTCTATCCTACCGGATCGCGGTTGCTCTCGGTTCTGCCCCTCTGCGTGGCGAGACTTAACCTGGGCATAACCTCTCCTTTACTTCCGTCGAAGAGGCAAGCGGTAAGGTGTTGTCGGGAACACTTGTCCTCTACCCCAACTCAGCCGCGAAGCCAACCCCATGCTGTTATTGGTAGGGGAAAGCCCAACGACCAGTGTGCCCAGTTTGCCCTAGCGGAGCTAGCCTATGCCTGAAACGATGCCCGGCCATTTTGCTGCCGGCCTGCCTACACGGGAGCGGCAATTGCTAGAAGACCTCTACCGAGGCCGCAGTTTATCTCCCTACAGTCCCGGCCAGGTCATCCCTTTGTTTCCCGAGGAGTGGGTGATCGTCTGTCGGGGTGTGGTGCAATTGACTACCCTCTATCCCAATGGCGGCGAGGCGCTGTTGGGATTTGCTGGCCCCTCCATGCCCCTGGGATCCCCGCTGACAATGTTGGATCCCTACCAAGCCAAGGCGTTGACGGCGGTTGACGTGTTGCGGCTGCCGGCAGCCGAGGTGGAAGCCTCAGCAACCCTGAGCCAGGGGCTGCTCAAGCAGTTGGTGCGGCGGTTGCGCCAAACCGAAGCGCTGCTGGCCTTGGCCGGGCGGCGGCGGGTGGAGGATCGGCTGCGCCAGTTGCTCTGCCTATTGGCGGTGGAGTTGGGATCCCCAATGGCGACGGGGGTGCGCCTGCAGGTGCGCCTCACCCACCAAGACTTGGCCAATGCCATCGGCACTACCCGCGTCACCATCACCCGTCTTTTGAACCGTTTCCGCCAGCAGGGCTGGATCGCGGTGGACAAAAACCGCCATCTCATCATCAAGCTGGCCCAAACGCCCTGACGGCTTTAAGCCTGGCGTTGGAGCTGTTGGAGGAGCCAGTTGGCGGCAGCAGTGTTGGTCTGGCTGGCCAGGCGTTCCAGAGCCTGTTCAAGCAGGGCTATCGGCAAGCCTGCCAGCACCTGTGACTGGGCAATGGCCCGATAGCGCCTGTCCTTGGCCAGGGCAAAGGCAAAAACACGCCGCCCCTTGACATCGATGACCCAGTACTCGCGAATGCCCAGACTGGCATAAAGCTGCTTTTGCTCGTCCAGGTCAAGAGCCAGGGTGGTGTCGGCAATTTCGCCCACCAGGTCGGGAGGTCTTTGGAAACGCAAATCAATCCGCCGCGGCTCGCCGGCTTGGTATTTGGGGATGTTCTCCCCTTTGTAGAGCACTAGGTCAGGGGCGCAGGCGTGGGTTTCTGGGTACTCAATCAGACAGCGACCATAGGACTGCAGCGGCACATCCGGGTGCAAAAAGGCCCAGGCGAAAAAAATGGCCGTCATCAAATCGCTGACGGAGGCGTGCTCTGGCCCTTCTTTGCCCATGTTGACCCACAACCAACCCCGATGAAAGGAGAGTTTTTGCCACTCCAGGTCAGGATGGCTGCGAATGGCCACATAGTCCTGCCAAGTGGCGTCGTGCCGCTCGAGGATGGGGGAAGTCGAGGTCTTGAGAGAGATTACAGTCATAGTCCATCCTGAAGCTGGGAATCTTAAGCCTGGCGTTGGAGCTGTTGGAGGAGCCAGTTGGCGGCAGCAGTGTTGGTCTGGCTGGCCAGGCGTTCCAGAGCCTGTTCAAGCAGGGCTATCGGCAAGCCTGCCAGCACCTGTGACTGGGCAATGGCCCGATAGCGCCTGTCCTTGGCCAGGGCAAAGGCAAAAACACGCCGCCCCTTGACATCGATGACCCAGTACTCGCGAATGCCCAGACTGGCATAAAGCTGCTTTTGCTCGTCCAGGTCAAGAGCCAGGGTGGTGTCGGCAATTTCGCCCACCAGGTCGGGAGGTCTTTGGAAACGCAAATCAATCCGCCGCGGCTCGCCGGCTTGGTATTTGGGGATGTTCTCCCCTTTGTAGAGCACTAGGTCAGGGGCGCAGGCGTGGGTTTCTGGGTACTCAATCAGACAGCGACCATAGGACTGCAGCGGCACATCCGGGTGCAAAAAGGCCCAGGCGAAAAAAATGGCCGTCATCAAATCGCTGACGGAGGCGTGCTCTGGCCCTTCTTTGCCCATGTTGACCCACAACCAACCCCGATGAAAGGAGAGTTTTTGCCACTCCAGGTCAGGATGGCTGCGAATGGCCACATAGTCCTGCCAAGTGGCGTCGTGCCGCTCAAGGACAGGGGGGGTGGCTGGCTTTGAGGCAAGAACCATCGCTCTTCCCTCAGGGGGTTTCCCTCAAGCCTATCATCAGCCCTCGAGAAGTCGCTCCTCCCGCTCCAGAGAAGCAGGCTAGGGCCGGCCAGAAGCCTCAAAAGGTCAGGAAACCTGCCGGGATCCCTAGACCGACAGCGGGGCTTTGCGCCAGGCCTGGGGCTGTTGGAACTTGTGCAGATCTCGGATCAGCCGCACCCAGCCGTCGGCCATCGACTCGACCAGGAGCTTGCCTTTTTCGGGCGTGGCGGCGGTGGCATCCCCCAGGACGCCGCTCCGGCTGAGGTCGCGGGTTGTCCAGGCAAACGAGATCCGCCCTTCCAGGCTGAGCAAGCTATCTTGCGGCAGATCCGAGGGGTACTCGCAGACCAAGCGGTCGGTGCGCACCGTCTCGGGCAACAGGTACATCAACATGCTGGTCTCGCCGTCTCCGGCGTGAATGCCCAATTCCTGCTCTTTTGCGGTCATCAGCTCCTGGCCTTGGTGGGGAACGCGCCAGACGGACACCGGGAAGAGCAGGAAATCTTCGTACTTCTGGTGCAGGTCGCGGGCCACAATCTGCAGCACCTCGGGCTGGCCGCCGTGGGAGTTGAGGAACACCAGCTTGCGAAACCCAGCCCGGTAAATGCTTTCGGCCACTTCGGTCAACACCGCCATCAGGGTTTGCGCCGAGAGGGTGATGGTGCCGGGGAAATGCCAGTGCTCGTTGGCCTTGCCGTAGCACTGGGTGGGCAGGACATAGGCCGGGATCTCCGGCTCTAGTTTTTCCATGGCCCGCCCGATGATTGCCGTGCCGATGCAGGCATCTACCACCAGGGGCAAATGGGGACCGTGCTGCTCGATTGAGGCCAC
The DNA here is from genome assembly GCF_047502605.1 of Synechococcus sp. RC10A2. NCBI lineage: Bacteria > Bacillati > Cyanobacteriota > Cyanophyceae > Synechococcales > Synechococcaceae > Synechococcus > Synechococcus sp. RC10A2. The sequence continues at coordinate 20,504 of NZ_JANSHP010000091.1, read as the reverse complement.
CGGCTGGATGATGACTACGTTCTCTTTGTCGGGCATGGCCTGGATCTCCGTCCAGGTCAGGTAGGGAAAGAAACGGTGGGGCGGGATAAAGGTGTGCATCATGGCGGGATCCGGTTTCCAGGAATTTGGAGGAGCCTTGCCTGCAAGACTAGCACCATGGGCAATCTGGGATCCCCTCGCAGAACCTGAGAAGGCATCCCTTAAGATCAGGTGTAGTTGGTCTCAACTTTCCTAAGCGGAAGCCAGCCGTTCCATGACCCTGTGGCCCTGTCTGCCCGCTCAATGTGGCTCTGGTGAGGATCTCCCCATTAGGGGACGTCCTCTGCCTGCTGGGAGGACGGAAGTAGGGAGTGTCCTCACCTCACCCCGCCCCATCCTAGCCTTGCCGGGGTCGCAGGCCACCCTCTACGTGGAGCTGATTCAGGTTTCTCTTCACAATCTTGAGGCGGGATCCCCAGCTCTGCTTTGGGTGCGACCCCTGTTGCTCAAGCAGGGATCCCAAGTTTGGAACCTGCGATCCACCTCGGATTTGCTCTGGCCGGCTGCCGGCTTTGTCCCGGCCTACGCCGAGGAGGTGCTGCCGCTGCTGGAGCAGGCCGGGGATCCCCTGCCCCAGGAGGCCCGCCAGCGGCTGCAAGCCTTTTTGCAGCAGGTCTGCCAGGGCTAGGACTCCGTCCCGCTATTGCCAAGGGCCAAGCTCTGCAGAGCCGATTCCAGCCGCGCCAGCGCCTCGTCAATTTCCGCAGGCGTGACGATCAAGGGGGGCACCAAGCGCACCACCTGGGATCCCGCCGGCACCAGCAACAGCCCTCGCTCCAGGGCCGCCCTGACCACCTCAGCCGCCGGGATCCGCATCACCAGGCCCTGGATCAGGCCCCAGCCGCGCACCTCCTGCACAAGCTGCGGGAACTGCTTGGCCAAGCGAGATAGACCCTGGCGCAGATGGGCTCCTGTCTGCTGGGCATTCCAAACCAGGCTCTCGACCATCAGGGTGTGGCAGACCGCCAGGCCAACCGCACAGGCCAGGGGGTTGCCGCCGAAGGTGCTGGCGTGATCCCCCGGCTGGAACACGGCGCAAAAGTCTTTGGCCAGGAGGGCGCCAATTGGGATCCCGCCCGCCAGGCCCTTGGCCAGGGTAAACACATCCGGCTCTATCCCCAGGTTGCAGTAGCCCCAGAGCCTGCCGGTGCGGCCCAGCCCCACCTGTACCTCGTCCAACATCAGCAAGATGCCCCGCTCGCTACAGACCCGGCGCAGCCACTGAAAGTAGGCGGGATCCCCGGGCACAACCCCTCCTTCTCCCTGCAGCGGCTCCAGCAGCACGGCACACACCCGCTCGCCCCAACGCTCCAGCACTGCCGCCGTACCCTCGATATCGTTGTAGGGAACGTAGTCGAAGCCGGGCACCAGCGGGGCAAAGTCTTTTTGGTATTTCGGCTGGCCGGTAGCGGTGAGGGCAGCCAGGGTGCGTCCATGAAAGCTAGCCTGGGCGGTGAGGATCACCGGATCTTGGATCCCGCGCACCGTATGGGCATATTTGCGGGCCAGCTTGATGGCGCCTTCGTTGGCCTCTGCCCCTGAGTTGCAGAAAAAAACCTTATCGGCACAGGAGTGCTGGGTCAGCCATTGGGCCAGTTGCGCCTGGGGCCGGTTGTAGTAGAGGTTGGAAACATGGTGCAACTGTTGCGCTTGCTGAGTCAGCGCCTGGATCCAAGCGGGGTGGGCATGGCCCAGCGTGCAGGTGGCAATGCCAGCCACAAAATCCAGGTACTCGCGCCCTTCTTCGTCCCAAACCCGGCAGCCTTCCCCCCGCACCAGGGTCAAAGGATAGCGAGCGTAGGTGGACATCACATGCCGGTCGAACAGCTCGGCGGTTGTCCCGGAGCCCAAGTCGACAAGAGAAGCGCTTAGCGGCGGCATGGCAGAGGGAGAATGGACAATGTCTCGAGTGTATCACTCTGGGCGGGGGATGATATTCTGGCAAAGCCCAAGGAGAAGGGATCTACACCCATGAGGCGGCGGGGGGTAACGGTCTGGTTTACGGGGCTCAGCGGCGCGGGCAAAACCACCCTGAGCTGCGGTGTCGCCCAGCAGTTACAGGCTTTGGGGTTGCCGGTGGAAGTGCTCGATGGAGACCTGGTGCGGCAACACCTCAGCAAGGAACTGGGCTTCAGCAGGGCGGATCGGGATGAGAACGTTCGTCGCATCGGCTTTGTGGCAGAGATGCTGACCCGCCACGGGGTGATCGTGCTGGTGTCGGCCATCTCCCCCTATCGCGCCACCCGGCAGGAGGTGCGGCAGCAGATCGGCAACTTCATCGAAGTCTTTGTGGACGCCCCCCTGGAAGTTTGTGAACAGCGCGATGTGAAAGGCCTCTACCGCAAAGCGCGGGCAGGCCTCATCCGGCACTTCACCGGCATCGACGACCCCTACGAGCCGCCAGAATATCCAGAGGTGGTCTGCAAAACCGCCGAGCAAAGCATCTCTGAATGTATCGACTTGGTGATGCAAAGCCTGAGAAGCCACGGCTATCTCCAATAGGGCGCTGGGCCTGGCGGGTTTGGGATCCTTGTGGGAAGATGTGAACAAGCATTTCGTTTCTGAGAATCAAGGTAGCTATGGCAGTGACTCGTGCCGGACGAACCTTTGTGATGCGGGGCAGCAGCGAAGGGAACCCTGCCAAGTTTCTGGAAATGGCCAGCTCTCTGATCAACACCCGCACCCGCCAAGGTAGCGGCAAAAAGGTTCAAGATCGCTCCTCCTACGGCAAGGCGGGCAATCCGCAAGAGTTTATACAGATGGCCAGCGAGTTGCGCCGATCCCTGGAGCAGCGGGGGCGGTAGCTGCTCTTTTCCTCTCCTCTAGACTGTAGGATCCCCGTCCGGCTCAGCTAGCCGGACGCTTTTCTTTGTTTTGCCCTCCAGGCAGACAATTGCTGGCCTGAGGCTCCCTGGCTTTCTATTCCACCCTCCCCAACCTTGCTCCTGCGGTTTGCCGCTCACAAAAGAAGAGAGGATGTCAGGATGGGAAAAGTGCTCCTCTGAGCGCTCTTGCCGGTGGACGTAGTGAGGTGAAAAAGCATGAAAAACACGGGCTTTTGGCTGGCCGGGATCCTGGGGTTGCTCCTGGATCAGGCGAGCAAGCGCTGGGCGGTGGAGCGGCTGCTGCCGGGGCCGGAAATCGAGCTGTGGCCAGGGGTGTTTCACCTTACCTATGTGGAAAATACCGGCGCCGCTTGGAGCCTATTTGCCGATTCGGCAGAGTTCCTCAAGTGGGTCTCGCTGGGGGTAGCGGTGGCGCTGGCGCTGCTGGCGATTCGCGGCAGCAGCCTGGGCCGTTGGGAACAGGTGGGCTACGGCTTGGTCTGGGCAGGAGCGATGGGGAACGGCATCGACCGCTTTCTCAACGGCTATGTGGTGGATTTTTTCAACTTCGTCTGGATTGGCTTCCCCGTCTTTAACGTGGCGGACGTGGCCATCAACGTGGGGGTGGCCTGCTTGTTGGTTGGCCTGTGGCAGGGCAGCCCGAAAAAAACGGCGCCGAGACCCTAGGCGACCTACTTCGCCCCCGCCCACTGGCGATCCCCAGCTTCTTGCGCGGCCAACTCAGGCTGCGAGGGAGCCTCAGGATCCGGCGGAGCGCTCCACCACAACCCCACAGCTGGCCCCAATCCCAGCAAGAGCCCCAGCCCTGCTGGCGCGACAATGCCGGATCCTACGCTCATCAGCAGGGCAAAGGCAAAATTGGCTACATAGAGCAGCAGCGGCCCCAGCAACTGGCGGCGGTTCAAGACCGGCTGATCTTTCCCCCAAAGGAGGTTGGCCGCGGTCATAAAGGCAGCTCCGGTGAGCATCCAACCGCCGAAGTTTTGCAGCGGCATGCCGAAAAAGGGCCCCGGCTGGAACCACGTCCAAAAGGGGATCAGGCCGCGGGTCATGGCCGGATCCAGCACGAAGTCCCAGGCGGTGAGCAGCAGCGCCCCCAACAGGATGGCCTCGCAGTGGATCAGCCAATGGCGCCCCGCTTGCAACGCCACCCGCCCCAACAGGTAGGACGACAGCCCCACGTAAAACCAAGACAAAGGGATCGTGAAGGGAACCAGTCCGGCGATCTTGTAGCCCAGCCCGCTCAGGTAGCCGTAGTCGCCAAAAGGGATCCCGGTGCTGGTGCCCAGCAGCTCGCTGGCCAAGGAAATGCCCACCGCCGGGATCAAAAACATCAACAGGCGCCGCACCCCCAACAGCCGGGATCCCATCAAAGCCGCCGCCAGCGCTCCAGACACCATGTAGGCCACGCCGCCATTGCCCATGCTCCAAGAGAAGGCCTGCAGACCAATGGGGGGTAAACTGGCCACCCACTCGGGATGCGGTACTACCCACAGTAGGCCCACCAGCCCGAAGAGCAAGGAGAGAATGTGCAAGCCCAGCGCCAAAGCCTCCAACCGCTGCCAGATTGACCCAAACCCAAGGAGAACACCTCGCCTATCAGAAAACCGGAAAGGCAGGCTAACAAGGACACCAGAGGATAACGAGGAGAACAGCCAACGCATGAGAAGCTCCCGTAGGGTGGTTGATCAGAGCCGCCTCGCTACCCCACCGCTTGAGCAGCGGCTGAGGAGAAAAGCGGATGGCCAAAGCAAACTGCCTGGCCTGACCAGGGTAGGCCTGCTGATATTTTGCTGCCTATTGTATCAATTCGTAAACATCCTGCCTGGTTTTCCGCAGAGCTCCTCTTGGTCAGAGGGATCCCTGAGGGGAGTGTACGCTCAGTTGAGGCGGGCTGTGGAGCGCCGGGACTGGGCTCAGGCCTTGCGCCTGGTGGATCTTCTGCTGCAGCGGTCCCCAGATCCCGCCCAGCGTCAGGATCTGGAGCACTATCGGTTGGCGCTGGAGAGCCATCGCTCTTCTAATGGGGATCCGCCGCCGCCCCAGTGGCCGTTTTTGCACAAGCCCTTTGTCGGGGAATTTCCCGTCACCAACCTCTTCGACCACGACTTGCCCTTGGGGGAGGAGGATGGCAACGGACGGTTTGTCAGTGGGCAAGGCCAAGTCTGGATCCCTGGCCCGCTGCACCCCTGCGGCAAAAGCGATGGCCATGCCGGCTATGACTGGGCCATGCCGGTGGGCACCCCCATCCTGGCCGCCGCCCCAGGACGGGTTACCGTAGCGCGTCCGGAGCCAGCGTTTTTCTGCCCTGCCTTGGGTCGCCCGGTCAGGGGGTTGCGGGTGCGCATTCTGCACGAGCCAGCTGGCTTGGAAACCCTCTACGCCCACCTCAGCCAAATCCAGGTGCAGGAGGGACAGAGGGTAGCCGCCGGGGAGGTGATCGGCCTGTCGGGCGACAGCGGCTGTGCCAGCGGGCCCCATCTCCACTTTGAGGTGCGCCGCTTTGACCAAACCAATTCCGGCCAGCCCGCCCCTGTCGATCCCTACGGCTGGTTTGGGGCTGACCTGGATCCCTGGAGCCTGCATCCCCTGGGAGCCGAAAGCCTGTTTCTCTGGCAGGTGGGCCAAGCGCCCAGCCTAGGCGCCTGCTGGCAGGCTCAACAGCTCTCTGGCCCTCCTCAATAGACTAGAGACATTTCCCGCAGCCCCGACCCCTCTCCCAGTGGGAGTCTCCCCTCACCCCCGACCCCTCTCCCAGTGGGAGAGGGGAGTTGCAAGGGACTGCTTTGTGGCAATTTGGAACGAATCCCAGCGGTCTATTGTCTCGTCGCCAATCGGAAGACTTGGGATGTTACAGATCGCGGCGGACAAAGCCATCTCCCTCCCACTGGTAGAGGGTGGCGCGCGAGTCGCGGTTGGATCCCGGCACGCTGGAGATGACCAGGAGCCCTTGGGAGCTGACCCGCAAGCTGGCATTGCTTAAATCGGTTACGCTCAGCAGCGGCACAAACCCCTCCGGCTGGTGTTCCAAGATCAAGACAGACCGCAGCAGGCTGATTCCCCCTCGCTCGGTGAGCAGTACCAGCTTGGGCTGGGCGCTGGAGGTAATGTCGGTGCGCAGGTGCGCCTCCACCAGCCGTCCGGGGATCGGCTCAGCCGCATGGAGCAGGCGAAAATCGTATCCTCCCTGATGGGCGAAGCTGAGAACGCGCACCACCGGCTCCACTGTCGGCTGCCGCTGGATTTCAAACACGGCCACCACATCCTGCCGATCGGAAGCGGTGAGGCTGGCCGCAAACAGGCGCAGGTTTTGGCCGCGATTGCCGCGGATGAACTCCCACCAGATGGATTGACGAAAGAGGGCAACTACTCCCTCGCGCGCGGTGCCTCCCTCAGAAACAGCCGGCAACAGCGGAAGCAGCGGCTGGGGGTGGGCAGAGTTAACAGCAAGGGGTAGCGCCAGAGCCAAGGCTGCTCCCCAACTTATCCGACCCCAGAAATCCAAGGGCTTTCGCATACTTCCCCACTCCTCGACCCTAAGATTTTAAGAGATTGCCCGGTTTTGCTTAAGAGACAGTTGGCAGTTCCCTCAAGCAGAATCTCTAGAAGTGGGCCAGGGCAAAAAGCGATAGCCCGCCTCTTCAACGGCAGCAACGATCTCCGGCAAAGCTTCTGCAGTATGGGGCCAGCGGTCGTGCAGCAGCAAAACCAGGGGTTGTTCAGAGGCTTTCATCACCGACAACTGGGATCGAACCCGCTGCAAAAGCTGGTCTACTGTTTGGCCGGCATAGGCATCCTCAGGACTAAGGTTCCAGTAGAGAACCTGATACCCTGCCTGTTCCAAAGCGCGACGCAAAGCAGAGTCTAAGCGAAAACCGCCCGGTGGGCGAACCACCAGTTGGGGATCCAAGCCCAACGTCTTGAGCAGTTGGGTTGTCTGATCCACCTCGGCATAGAATATCTCGTCGCTGCTATAGAGGCGTCGATAGTCGTGAGTAAACGTGTGGTTGGCTATAGTGTGGTCGTGGGTTTGAATGGCTTTGGCCAACTCTGGAAAGCGAGAAACGTGATTGCCGATGAGAAAGAAGGTGGCCGGAATCTGTAGCTGATCCAAAACCTCTAAAAGGCGAGGGGTGGACTGCGGCCAAGGTCCATCGTCAATGGTGAGAAAGGCAGAGCGAGGTGGCACTTCCAACAAAGGCCCGAGCGCCTCTTCCAAAGGCAGTTGCAAAGGCCGGCTATTTTCCAGCGGATCGAGCAAAGTGGGATCCGCTGTCCAGCCATGCTGCAAAAAGACCTCTACCTGGGCAGGTGCAGGGGTGATCAGCAGGCGCCCAGTCTGTTCGTCTCGGTTGCCCCAGCTCAGCCGGTAGGGCAGCTCCCTAGGAACCTCAACAGCGGTCGAGGGCGTAATCACCGCATAGGGAATATCGATCAAGTAATGCCCATTTACCCGCTCTTGGTAAACCCAGGCAGCAGAAGGAGCCGATAGGTAAACCAGCAGGTCTTGGGGAGGGCTGCCGAGCACAACCCGAACGCTCTCGATCGGGAGAACAGGATCGTATTCTGAGGTTAGAGTCAGCTTTAGATCAAAAAAAGACTGGGCCTCCACCGCGCAGTACTGCAGCCCCACCAATAGGAAAACCAAAAAAAAGATCGCCGCTTTCAGAGAACGCATGGGAGTTTCTCGGGGCTTCGCAACAATCATAGGGCAAAGGGCCATCCCAGCTCCCTCAAGAGGGCGGAATGAGCCCAAACTAAGAGCGCAGGCGCTCTTCCCATTGACGAGCAGGGGAGGCTCGGCGGATGTCCCGCCAAATGGCTGTGGCCGCCAGCGCTCCGTCAGCAACCGCAATCGCCACCTGATTGAGGCCTTGCTTCAAATCTCCTACCGCGAACAGCCGCGGATGGGTGGTGCGGCACCACTCGTCGGTCACGAGGTTTTCGCCCTGCCACTGCAAGTTGGGGATCCCTTTCAAATAGTCGTTGTGGTACTTGGCTCCCATGGCCACCAGGCCGGTAGTTGCCTCGATGTAGGTGCCATCCGCGAGCTCTACACCGCGCATCTGGTGGTTCTCGCCCAGAAAGCGGCGGATGGGAGATTCGTAAAGGGGATAGCCGTGCTCGGCCAGTTTTTGGCGCATTTCAGGGCCGACCGAGCAGAGGCCGTGAGTCAACACCGAGATATAAGGCGTAAACCAGTTGAGGACAAAGGCAGTGTTGATTTGAGCCTCTGAGCCGACGATTAAAACTGCCTTTTGATCCCGCATTTCGTAGCCATCGCAAATCATACAGACATGCAATGAATAGCCGGCATAGTCGTAAACATTTTGCATGTCCGGCAATTGCGGCAGATGATCGATGATGCCTGTTGCCGCGATCAAATACTTGCTGCGAAAAACGGGGTAGAGGCTGTTGACTTTTCCCACCTTGACCTTGACGGCAAAAAGGTCTCCCTCATCCTTCACATTTTCCACATAGCCCCATAGATAGTCCACCCCCAAGCTGAGGGCGTGCTCCCTTCCCTGTCGCAACAGCTCTCGTCCTGGCGTGTTTGGCGGCAGGCCCAGATAATTGCGCAGATCCTGCATCCAAAAAGATCGGCCTTTGCCTTTTTCCACCACCAGACAACTCAAGCCATAGCGAGCCAGATAGATTGCCGCCGACAGCCCCCCTGCGCCGCCACCGGCGACAATGACGTCGTAGGTTTTGTTCAAGCCAACTTCTAGGTTCTTGCTGTTTAGTTTCATAGACAGACTCCCTTTAGGTGCTTTTCAGTCTTTCCGGTTGCCCCCACCGGTCAATGAGGTATGGGTCAAGACATCAAACCTTAAAATTTTAGGAAAAAGCCAGAAAGAGTCTCCGCCTTCAGGGGCCTCGAGGTCAAGGCCGACAAGCCCAGAGAACAATCGTCTAAGATAAGAGGCAAAGCTCCCACTCAGGAGAGACGTCTTATGCCAGGCATCTTAGCGGCAATCGCCCTGATCTTCCTCGGTTACCTGTTTAACTCCGTCAAGATCATCAGCCAGGGCTATGAGGCGCTGGTAGAACGTCTGGGCCGGTTTCACCGCAAGCTAACACCCGGGCTGCACGTCATTTTTCCTCCCATCGACAGGATTGTGTTCCAGGAAACCATTCGCGAGAAGGTGTTGGACGTGCCGCCGCAGCAGTGCATCACCAGCGACAACGTTTCTTTGATGGCGGATGCGGTGGTCTATTGGCGCATTACGGATATGATCAAGGCTCGCTATGCAGTAGAGGATGTACAGCGGGCTTTGGTGAACTTGGTGCTGACGGCCCTGCGGGCCGAAATTGGCCGCATGGATCTAGATCAGACCTTCTCCTCCCGCGCCGAGATCAACGCCCGCCTTTTGACAGAACTGGACGAGGCCACCGATCCCTGGGGGATCAAGATCACCCGCGTGGAAGTTCGAGAGATTCAGCCCTCCAAAACCGTGCAGGACTCGATGGAAAAGCAGATGGCTGCCGAGCGGGAGAAGCGAGCGGCCATTCTCAAATCCGAGGGGGAGCAGCAGGCCAGCATCAACCAAGCGGCGGGGGCTGCCAAGGCGCAGTTGTTGCGAGCAGAAGCTGAGAAGCGCGAGCGGCTGCTCCTAGCCGAGGGCACGGCTGAGGCCATCAAAACCATTGCCGCCACTTTGCAGGAAAACCCAGAGGCAGCCAACGCGCTGCAATACTTGATGGCGCAAAACTACATCGATATGGGTCTCAAGGTGGGCAGTAGCCCCAGCTCGAAGGTGATCTTTATGGATCCCAATTCCATCCCCGCTACCCTGCAAGGGTTGCTCTCTATGGTGGATGTGGCCAAGGGAGAACAGGGATCCCGCGCTTCCGGGGCTTCCCAAAAGTTGGGCAGCTCCACAGCTTTCCCGACCGAGGTGAACTTTCCTCAGCTCGACTAGCAGCGACAGCTATGGTAGCTTCAAGGGATACCGCTTGGCTGCTGGTGGGGCAGGTGGTGGCTGCTCATGGACTGCGGGGCTGGCTGCGGGTTAAGTGCTGGTCGGATTTTCCGGAGCGCCTTACCGAGCCAGGGCCGCGCTGGCTGCAGCGGGATAGCGATCCGGAGCCTCTGTTGCATCCTTTGATCGAGGGGCAGTTTTTTCCCGCCAAGGGCCTATACCTGGTGCGGCTGGAAGGAATTCCCGATCGGACGGCGGCAGAGGCTTGGGTGGGAGCTAAGGTGTTGGTGCCGGCTTCCCAGCGCCTGCCCCTCGAGCCGGAGGAGTACCACTACTCCGATCTCATCGGCCTGGCCGTTTACCATCAAGGGCGGCTGCTGGGGCATGTCTCGGCCATCTGGGCCGCTGGCCAAGATGTGCTGGAGATCGCCACCCCCGACAAGCGGCAGGTGTTGATCCCCTTTGTGAAGGCTCTGGTGCCGGTTGTGGATTTGGAAAAAGGTGAGCTGCAGGTGCAGCCGCCACCGGGATTGGTGGAGAGCTTTCTCGGCCAGGATCGGGCAAGAAACTGATCTCCATCCCTGCATCCCCTGCCAAAGTTTGCCCTCAGAAGCGGCTGTGTGGCCGTTTTAGCCTTTTGTGCTATTATGGGGGCAGGTTTTTGGCATTTGGATTATCTCTGGCTTCTGGCGTCAATTTCTCTGGGTTTAGGTCGGCGGGGGCCGGGATCTCTCTTCGGGATTGGAGTTACGAATGACGGAGAACTACGGTGCAGAGCAGATCCAAGTTTTGGAAGGCTTGGAGGCTGTGCGCAGGCGGCCTGGCATGTACATTGGCTCCACTGGGCCGAAGGGATTGCACCACCTGGTGTACGAGGTGGTGGACAACTCCGTCGATGAAGCTCTGGCTGGCTACTGCAACGAAATTGAGGTTACTCTCCACCCCGATGGCTCGGTATCGGTGCTGGACAATGGCCGCGGCATCCCGGTAGACATCCACCCCAAGACCGGGCAGTCGGCGCTGGTGACGGTCATGACTGTGTTGCACGCTGGCGGCAAATTCGGCGGCGGCGGCTACAAGGTCTCCGGGGGGCTGCACGGCGTTGGGGTATCGGTGGTGAATGCCCTCTCCGAGTGGTTGGAGGCCAGAGTCTGGCGGGAGGGCAAGGTTTACTTCCAGCGCTTCGAGCGAGGGGCGGTGGTGGGATCCCTTCAGTCCGAGCCGCAGCCTGCCGGTGCCCAGCGGCGGGGCACGGAGGTGCGCTTTAAGCCGGATGAGCTCATCTTCCCGGAGCGGGAGTTTGACTACAGCCTGTTGGCGGCCCGCTTGCGCGAGCTGGCCTACCTCAATGCCGGCTTGAAAATCATCTTCAGCGATCTGCGGCGGGATCCGCCTCACCGCGAAGTCTATCAATTTGCCGGCGGCATTAAGGAATATGTGGCCTTCATCAACCACGAAAAAACCCCCATCCACCCCGATATTATCTATGTGCGCGGGGAGCGGGATGGCGTCGAGGTAGAAGCGGCATTGCAGTGGTGCGCGGATGTCTACACCGATACCTTGATTGGCTTTGCCAACAACATCCGCACCACTGAGGGGGGCACCCACTTGGAGGGATTGAAGACCGCCCTTACCCTCACCATCAACAGCCAAGCCCGCAAGCTCAACAAACTCAAGGACTCCGACAGCAACCTGGCGGGAGAAAATGTGCGGGAGGGGCTGACCGCCATCCTTGCAGTCAAGGTGCCCAACCCTGAGTTTGAGGGGCAGACCAAAACCAAGCTGGGCAACACCGAGGTGCGGGGCATTGTCCAGACCCTTGTCTCGGAAGCCCTTACAGAATACCTAGAGTTCAACCCCAACGTGGCCAGGGGGATCGTCGAGAAGGCCATCCAGTCCTTCAACGCGGCCGAGGCGGCCCGTCGGGCCCGGGAGCTGGTGCGCCGTAAGTCTGCCCTGGAATCTTCCACCCTGCCGGGGAAACTGGCCGACTGCAGTTGCCGGGATCCGGCGGAGTCGGAGGTGTACTTGGTGGAGGGCGACTCGGCAGGGGGCAGCGCCAAGCAGGGACGGGATCGCCAGTTTCAGGCGGTGCTGCCTTTGCGGGGCAAGATCCTCAACATCGAGAAGGCGGATCCCGCCAAGATCTACAAAAACGCCGAGATTCAGGCCATGATCACAGCGCTGGGCCTGGGGGTCAAGGGCGAGGAGTTCGATCCCAGCCAACTGCGCTACCACCGCATCATCCTCATGACCGACGCCGACGTGGACGGCAGCCACATCCGCACCCTGCTGCTCACCTTCTTTTACCGCTATCAGAAGGCGCTCTTGGAGCAGGGCTACGTCTACATTGCCTGTCCGCCCCTCTACAAGATTGAGTGGGGCCGCAACAATGTGCGCTACTGCTACAACGAGGCGGAAAAGGAGCAAGTTCTGCGCAGCCTGCCGGCCAACGCCAAGTACACCATCCAGCGCTTCAAGGGCTTGGGGGAAATGATGCCGGAGCAGCTTTGGGAAACCACCATGAACCCGGCAACGCGCGTCCTCAAGCAGATCACCATCGAAGACGCAGCCGAAGCCGATCGCATTTTCACCATCCTGATGGGGGATGCCGTCGGGCCGCGTCGGGAGTTCATCGAGGCCCACAGTGCCCAGTTGGATCTGGCGGCTCTGGATATTTGACGGGGGAGATGTGGTAGCTGCCATCGGCCTGCACCCAGGCAATCTCCGGGATCCGGCAGCGGCGGGCGTAGGCCTCGATTTCTTCGGGGGAGCGGTCCAGCAATTCCAGCTCCACCGCCTCTGACTCGCGCCAGCGGGCGGCCAAGGCCAGCGCCGCCGGGATCCCTGCCGGCACCAGTGGCACCACCAACCGCTTGCACCCCGTTGCCTCGTCCTGGGGAGTGGGGGGCAAAAGCCGCAGCAGGGTATCCGGCAGGAGGGTAAAGCCGATCCCTGGCTGCTCCAGTTGCTGTGGGCTATAGAGGGCATAGAGCCGGTCGTAGCGCCCGCCTAAGGCGATGATTTCTCCCCCCACCACTGCTTGGAAGACAATGCCGGTGTAGTAGGCCAAGGTTTGCAGCAAGCTCAGATCCAACACCACCCGCACTTGCTGGGCTTCCAGAATCTGGCACAACTGCCGCAGATCTCGCAGCCGCTCCGACGGCACCGGAAGCTGGGCAAGCTGGGGTAGAACCTGGTCAGGCTGGCCGCGCAGCCCCAGAATCTGCAAGCCAATTTGGCGGGCTGCTTCTGGCAAAGGGGCGGACTCCAGGTAGACGTAGTCAAGCTGGGCTATGGCGCGGCGCACTGCCGCCTGGGCCTTGGGAGCAACAGGGTTGAGCAGGCTCTCGGTCAAGCCCACATCTCCCAAAAGTAACGTCCAGTTGCTGAGGCCGACAGCGCGCACGCAATCGGCCAAAAGCAGCAAGATCTCAGCGTCGGCTAGCCATCCGCCCGCGCCGATGAGCTCCACCCCTGACTGGAAAAACTCCTGGCTGCTGTAGGAGCCCTCCTCCCGCCGGCTATTGCGGAACACGTTGCCGTGGTAGTAAAGCCGCAGCGGCAGGGGCCCGCTGGCCAGACGCGTGGCTGCTGCCCGCACGATGGAAGCGGTGAATTCCGGGCGCAACCCCAGCATTGTCCCTTCCCCGTCCCGCAACTGCAGCACTGCCTCGGCGCGGATGGATCCCCCAGCCAGTAGCGTCTCTAGCCGTTCCAGGGTGGGCGTGATGATACGTTGGTAGCCGTAACGGCGAAAAACCTGGGTTAGCTGCGCCTCTAGCCTTTCCCGCCGCTGGACTTCCCGCGGCAAAAAGTCGCGGGCGCCAGTGGGAGGGCGCAGGGAACTGGTTTCCCAAAGCAAATCTGCACCGCCAGGACGATCGTCCACAGGCAAACTCCCACAGCCTGTCCTGCCGCATCCTAGCACTGGGGTAGAGGAGATCAAGTCTTCCGCCACGGAAAGCCAGGCCACGTCCAGAGGGGATCGGTGGAGCGCACCCGGTGCATCCCCGCGGCGGCAAAGCGGGCAAAGGCCGCCTCCGCCTGCTCGCTAAAATCGACTACGCCGGGGATCACCACCGGCGAGGTGCAATCTTCCAGAAGGTAAATCTTCTTGGCCAGGGCGGGATCCCTGGACTGGATCTCCTGCAGCAGGTCGCTTACCGTCCAGGCGACGCAGTGGCTTTTGGCTTGGCCAGCCACGATCAGGGCATCGAATTCCAGTAGGTGGCCGATAAGGGATTCATTTTTCTCGTCGATGGGATCCCCTTCCGGGCCGGTCAAGACTTCCGGGCTGAGGGCGGAGTAGTTTTCCGTCAGGGGGTTGGCCCCCTTGAGCTGCAAGCTGGGCTGGCTGCAGCGGGCAATGGTGTGGAAGAAGATCGCCTCCTCCACCGCCGGCACCAGGGCATGGCCAATCCCACCTAGCATGGAATGGTAGGGCCAGACAATGAGAGGATATTTCCCCCCTTTCTCCAATTGCTCGGCATAGTGGAGGGCGTAGACCTGCAGCCGCGTCAGATCCCCTTGGGTGAGGTTGGCGGCCACCGCGGGGTTGACCCGCCAGCGCCCGGAGCGGATCTCGGCGGCAGAAATGGCTGTAGCTGGCTCGGGATGGGATCCCTGGGCGTCCACCCAGAAGATGGGGTGGAAGATCTGCATGGCGGTGTGGGTGTCCAGGGTAGCCACGATCTGGGTGATGTGGGCGAGGTGGCGGTAGATAAATTGACACAGACGCCGGTTATCCTCCACCGCCCCCAGGCCGCTAGAACCACCCACAAACAGCTCAAAGCCAGGAATGCAGAAGGTATTTTGCACATCGATGAGCAACAAGCCTACCCGCACCTGGTCGGATTCTGCCGATGGGATGCGGTGCTCTTGGGCCCACTGCTCCGCCTCTAGGGCCCGCTGTTGGTAGGGCACCCGCCAAATCTCCCCCACCCGCTCGGGATCAAAATGAACAGGCAAGGGAAGTGTCGGCGGAGCTTGAGTCGTTACTCCCTGGACAGTGGTGTTCATGGCTTTTTAGAGTGCAGTCAAGCTCTTATCGCTGGGGCCACCTCGCCGGGATCCCTGGCAGGCCAAACCTGTTACCATAGTAGCTCCAACTTTGGCAAGGACTTCTTTGCCCGCTCCCCTAGCTTTTCAGCGGCTTGTCCCTTGAGGTTTCCATGGTGAATTCAGACTTCTCCTCCCTGCAGCCCCAGGACTACGGCCTGTTGACGGATCTCTACCAGTTCACAATGGCTGCCTGCTATGTGGGGGAGGGGCTGGAGAATCAGCCGGCGGCCTTTGAGCTGTTTGTGCGGCGCTTGCCTAGCGACTATGGCTACCTCATCGCCATGGGGCTGGCCCAAGCGGTGGAATACCTGCAGCAGTTGCACTTTCCGCCGCAAGCCTTGCAGGCGCTGCGGGAGACGGGCATTTTTGCCGAGGCACCGCAACGCTTCTGGGAGCTGCTGGCTAGCTGCCGCTTCGAGGGGGATGTGTGGGCAGTGCCGGAAGGAACGGCCGTTTTCGCCAACGAGCCGCTGCTGCGGGTAGAGGCTCCTCTGTGGCAGGCGCAACTGGTGGAAACCTACTTGCTGACCACCTTCAACTACCAAACCCTGATTGCCACCAAGGCGGCCCGCATGCGGGATGCTGCCGGGGATGAGGCCATTTTGTTGGAGTTCGGCACGCGGCGAGCCTTTAGCCCCCAGGCGGGCCTGTGGGCAGCGCGGGCAGCGCTGGCGGCGGGGTTCAACGCCACCTCCAACGTCTTGGCAGCTCTCAAGCTGGGGCGCAAGCCGGCAGGCACGATGGCCCATTCTCTGGTGATGGCCATTGCCGCCCTCTCCGGCGATGAGACCCGCGCTTTTCAAGCCTTCCGGCGCTACTTTCCCCAGGCGGTTCTGCTCATCGATACCTACGATCCCATCCAGGGAGCGCGCACAGCGGCCCAGCTCTTTGCAGCCACCCATCCGGATCAACTGGGATCCCAAGGCGAGATCGGCGGCGTGCGCATCGACTCCGGGGACCTGGAGGCCCTCTCCCACCAGGTCAAGGCCATCCTGCCCCAGGGGGCGCCGGTCTTTGTCAGCGGCGATTTGGACGAGTACGAGATCGAACGGCTGCACCGCTCCCAAGCCCCTATCAGCGGCTATGGAGTGGGGACGCGGCTGGTGACCGGCGAGGGCGTGAACGGAGTGTACAAATTGGTGGAGATTAACGGGATCCCAGTGGCCAAGGCCTCCTTTGCCAAAGCCACCCTGCCGGGGCGCAAGCAGATCTTCCGCGGTCCCACAGGGGACTTGCTCGGCCAGGCCGACGAGAGCCCGCCCCCTGGCTACCAGCCGCTGCTGCGCCCGATCCTGCGCAAGGGTGTGCTGTTGGAGCCCCTGCCGGATCTGGAGGCGATTGCCCGCACCAGCCGTGCCTCGGTCCTGCGCCTGCCCCAGGCAGTGCGGCAACTGCGCCAGCCGGCTCCCTGGCCTATGGCCCTGACCCCTGCCCTGCAGCAGGTTAAGGATCGTCACCTGGGCTCTTCCTAAGCAAGCAGAACCCCAGAGAAGGGGTTCCCGCTGCTCTATAATATTCTGGCTTTGGGGTTTCAGCTTTGCGAGTTTGTGCTTGGCAAGGCGCTGAAGTCCCCGCTCTGGCTGAAGTCTTACAAGTGCTTGTTTTCGCCTCCAGCTCTATGACCCAACGTGCCTTAATTACCGGCATCACCGGCCAGGATGGCTCTTACCTGGCCGAGCTGCTGTTGCAAAAAAACTATGAAGTCCACGGCATTGTCCGCCGCGCCAGCACCTTCAATACCGACCGCATCGACCACATCTATGTGGATGCCCACGATCCCAACGCCCGGCTGTTTCTCCACTATGGGGATCTCACCGATGGCACCACCCTGCGCAAGATCCTGGAACAGGTGCAGCCGACGGAGGTGTATAACCTGGGGGCCCAATCCCACGTGCGGGTCAGCTTTGAGGCGCCAGAATACACCGTCGATGCGGTGGCTATGGGCACCCTACGCCTCCTGGAGGCCATCCGCGACTACCAGCAGCGCACGGGGATCCGGGTGAAGTTTTACCAGGCGGGATCCTCGGAGATGTTCGGCCTGGTGCAGGAGATCCCGCAAAAGGAGACCACCCCCTTCTACCCCCGCAGCCCCTACGCCTGCGCCAAGGTGTACGCCTACTGGCAAACAGTCAACTACCGCGAAGCCTACAACCTCTTTGCCTGCAACGGCATTTTGTTCAACCACGAGAGCCCACGGCGAGGAGAAACCTTTGTTACCCGCAAGATCACCCGCGCCGTCAGCCGCATCGTGGCCGGCAAGCAGGACAAGCTCTACCTGGGCAACCTGGATGCCAAGCGGGACTGGGGCTACGCCAAGGACTACGTCGAGGGGATGTGGATGATGCTGCAACAACCCCAGCCGGACGACTACGTGCTGGCTACTGGCGAAACCCACAGCGTGCGGGAGTTTGCCGAACGCGCTTTTGCTTTGGTGGGCATGCCCATTACCTGGCGGGGATCCGGACTGGAAGAACAGGGACTCTACAAAGATCGCGTGCTGATCGAGATCGATCCCCGCTACTACCGCCCCACGGAGGTGGATCTGCTCTTGGGGGACGCCTCCAAGGCCAAGCGGGTACTGGGGTGGCAGCCCAAGGTGACCTTTGCCCAACTGGTGGAGCTGATGGTGCTGGCGGATCTGGAGGCCATCGGCTTGGATCCGGATCCCATCCTGGGGGAGCGGCGCACCCTCAACGGCCTGCTGAGCGAGGATCGCGCCTTCATCCGCACCCAACTGGGGGTTCGCTACGACTAATGGCACCGCTCCCCAAAGTCAGCTAAAAAACGGCTCTCACCCCTTGCTTAAAGGCCGGGCTAAGACCTTAATATAGGAGATCGCCAATTCTTTTGGCGCACGGCCAATGTTTTCGCCTGTGCTCTTCTGCTGAGTATCTTTGCCGATTTCGGAGAAACGCCCGCATGTCCCGCTACACAGGTCCCCGCCTCAAGATCATTCGTCGCTTCGGGGGACTTGATCTGCCCGGTTTGACGCGCAAGCGCCCCAAAAATACCAATCCACCTGGTATGCACGGGGCCGAGCGCAAGAAAAAATCCGAGTATGCCATCCGCCTAGAAGAGAAGCAGAAGGTGCGCCTCAACTACGGGGTGAGCGAGCGCCAGATGCTCCGCTACATGCGCAAGGCGCGGCGCTCCAAGGGATCCACCGGGCTAGCCTTGCTGCAGATGCTGGAGATGCGGCTGGATTGCATCGTCTTTCGCCTCGGCATGGCTCCAACCATTCCGGCGGCTCGGCAGTTGGTAAGCCACGGCCACATCGAAGTCAACGGCCGCAAAGTCACCATCCCCAGCTATGGCTGCAAAGTTGGGGATGTGATCACGGTAAGGAACAAGGAGTCTTCTCGCAAATTGGTGGCCGCCTACGCTGAGTATCCGGGGCTGTTCCTGCCCGATTACCTGGAATTTGACAAAGAGAAGCTGCGCGGGCGTATCAAAGAACTGCCTCCCCGAGAGCAGATCTGCGCACCAGTGAACGAGCTGCTGGTTGTCGAGTTCTATTCCCGTAAACTCTAGGCCTCTCTTTTGCCGTCATTGCGGATCGTGAGGAAACCTCAGGGGCTAAGCCCAGAGGGGGCGATTTTTCTCAGTTCGTCGCGTTTCTTCTGCTGGCGCCAGCGGTACTTGGCACCATGGCTATTTCGAAACGTTTCTCCACATCCTTATTACTACGCAACGCTGTCGCGAACGAGCTGCCCTAGCTCCCCTCTCCCAGAGGGAGAGGGGTTGGGGGTGAGGGAGAAAGAACCGAGCAGAGATCAAAGCCTGCCGACGGCCCGCTGCAGTTGTACCAGGGCGCGGTTGTAGGCGATTACAGCATTGGAGAGGTTGCCACGGACGGTGGTGAGGGCAGTTTCGGCGTTGATCACCTCTGTTTGCGTGCCCACCCCGGCCTGAAGGCGCAGCCGCGCCAGGCGCAGGCTCTCCTCTGCCGAGGCAATCGCTACCTTGGCTGAGTCGATCTGTTCGCGGCTGGAGCTGAGCGTGAGGAAAGCCTCTTCCACACTGCGCCGGATTTCGTTACGGCTGCCGATGAAATTGTTCACGGCCACCTGCCCGTCGATCTCGGCTTGGCGAGCCTGGGCGGCCGCCTTACCCCCGTCCAGCCAAGTCAAACTGAAATTGGCGCCGACCGAGTAGCCGATATCGAAGCTGTCGCGGCTGGCCTTGAAATCGTTAACCGCATCGAGGGTGGCGAACAAACCAATCTGGGGACCGTTGCTGGCTTGCGCCAGGCGCACACGAGCTTGGGCTTGTTCCAACTCTCGGCGTTGGCGCTCCAGCTCTTGCCTTTGGGCAAAAGCGGCAACAATAGTCTCTTCTAGGCTCAGGTCCCACTCTCCCACAGGCTCGATGGGATCCCTGGCCAGCACATCAGTGGGACTGGGAAAGTTCAGCAGCTCGGCCAGGCGGCGGCGGCTCAGTTGTTGGGTGTTTTGGGCCACCAGTAGGGTTTGTCGATTGTTGGCCAATTCGGTCTCCGCCTGGAGAATCTCGAAGCGGGTACCCACCCCAGCCCGCTCTCGGGCTTGGGCATCCCGCAGGGTGGCTTCAGAACTTGCAACGGCAGCCTGGCTGATGGCCACTCGGGCATCGGCGCTCTGCAGATCGTAGTAGGCGTTGGCCACAGCTTGTTTCACTGTCTGCAGGGTTTGCTCCAGTTGCAGTTGGGCGACGCGCAGAGCTTCTTGGGCCAGTCTTAGGTTTTGTTCTCTGATCCCGTTGTCGAAAGCGGTGTAGTCCACCCGCACCACGCTAGCTGAGAGAGTGTGAACTTCGCGGCTTGGCCTGCCACCAGGCGAGGGAGGTTCGCTGTATTGGTAACTGGCTCGAGTGGAGAGGGTGGGGGCAAAAGCTGCCTGCGCCAGGGCAACCCCAGCCTCAGCCCGTTCTACAGCCAGCCTTGCCTGCTGCACCGCTGGGTTTTGGGCAACAGCAATCTCCAGGGCTTCTTGTAAGGACAAGCCCTCCGTCCGCTCGATGCGCACCTCCAAAGGGGATTGAGGCACCACCAGTTCTTCGGCCCTAGCAGCCCCCTGCGAGACCGGGGCAGGAGTGGCAGGGCGGGCCTCGGGCGGGATCGACAGGGTGGGAGGCAGGTTGGGGGTGCGGATGGCTCGGCTATCTGGGAGAACCAAGGCGGCAGGATCAGGCGCTTTCGTTTCTTGGGCAAAGGCAGGCACAGCCCAGAGCAGGCTGAACAGGAGGCCGCAGGGGGCAAACCGGCTAAGGGACGACCGGGATCCCGCCGAGCTTGGCTGTCGTTGAGGACGTCGAAGCTGGCCCCTGGCTAGATGCTGCATCGCCATCGCGTTATCACTCTCAACATCACCTCTAGCAGTATCGCAAAGGAAGGGACGAAGATAAGACGGTTTTCCACAGGCTTGATTGCCGCTCTGTTTGGGCCGGTGGCAGGAAGCCGAACCTTCAGACAGCCCGCAGGAAAATCTTCTGCGCCATCAGGGCCCCTCTTTACCAGCCCCAACAGGTCTCGAGACACAAAAGGATAGCTTGGTAGCCCCGCACTTGAGTGCGCGCCGGAAAAGCCCGCTAGCGACTTTGGTCGCTTACCCATGATGGGGGTCGTTGATATAGTTTCATAGCTCAAACAACCTCT
>NZ_JANSHP010000090.1:0-45133 GCF_047502605.1 Synechococcus sp. RC10A2 | reverse complement strand
GGTTTGCTAAGTGCTGCTATTGTACCCCTTGAGCCCTTAACAGGCTGTACCACCCATCAACCTTGCGGGTAACGGTAGCAGTCTTGATCGTAAAACCGTCGGGCAAAGGACGGTGCTGGATCAGCTTAACCGGCCCAATTTTGGGCAGATGGATAAACTTCCCTCGAATGCAGTCCTGCTTCATTTGGGGGAAGGTAAAGGAGCGGTACCGCCCAACACCCTTAAATCTCGGCCTTCCTGCCCGCTTGCCGTTGGAGTCACCTTTGATCCATCTATCAAAGGCCCTTTGTACCCGCCGTATGCAGTCTTGGAGCACCTGGGAATAAATCTCTCGGTATTCAGGAAACAAAGCCTTGGTATTGGGCAAGTCCCGCTGCTGCGAGTACAAGTCGGGCTGCTCCTTCAACTCAGGCAGATGACAGACCGTTAAGGAGCAAGCATGGATACCGCAGCGATTTTGCTCCCACCAGCGGAAGCGCTCCGCCAAGCGATAGTTGTACTGTTTACGCAACAACTCCAGCCACTCACCCATTAGGGCGACTTGGCTAGAAGTAGGGCGCAAGCGGTACTGGTAGGCAATTCGCACATGAGATTACGATATCTGTTCATGAGTGTCTTCGCCATTCATCCCGACCCTGACCGGCCCCCCAGTCCCCCCGTGTACGGGGGGATATAGGGGGGTACAGGGCAGGCCTTCCTGGCGAATTAGGTAAACCTTGAACGCTATGACCTCCGCTTCTGCCCCGCCAGACCTGAAAGCCCACGGCCTTTCCCCAGAGGAATACCGCCAGATCCAGCAGCAACTGGGCCGGGATCCCAACCCCACCGAGCTGGCCATGTTTGGGGTGATGTGGTCGGAGCACTGCTGCTACAAGAACTCCCGCCCTCTGCTAAAGCACTTTCCCACCACGGGCGAGCGGGTGGTGGTGGGGCCGGGGGAAAATGCCGGCGTGGTGGATCTGGGGGATGGGGACTGGCTGGCCTTTAAGATCGAGTCCCACAACCATCCTTCCGCCGTGGAACCCTTCCAGGGGGCGGCCACCGGGGTGGGGGGCATCCTGCGGGATATCTTTACCCTGGGCGCCCGCCCCATTGCGCTCTTGAACTCCCTGCGCTTTGGGCCGCTGACGGATCCCCGCAACCGCCGCTTGATGGCCAGAGTGGTGGAGGGGATCGCCCACTACGGCAACTGCGTGGGGGTGCCCACGGTGGGGGGCGAAGTGGCCGTGGATCCCTGCTACAGCGGCAACCCCCTAGTCAACGTCATGGCTTTGGGGCTTTTGGAGACGCCAGCGGTGGTGAAGTCGGCAGCGCGGGGAGTGGGCAACCCGATCTTGTACGTCGGCGCCACCACCGGGCGGGACGGGATCCGCGGGGCCAGCTTTGCCAGCGCCGAGCTCAAGGAGGACGCGCAGCAGGATCGGCCGGCGGTGCAGGTGGGGGATCCCTTTCTGGGCAAATGTCTCATCGAGGCCTGCCTGGAGGCCTTTGCCACGGGAGCGGTGGTGGCGGCCCAGGACATGGGGGCAGCCGGGATCACCTGCTCCACCGCAGAGATGGCCGCCAAAGGAGGGGTGGGGATCCGCTTTGACCTCGACCGCGTGCCGGCGCGGGAAAGCGGCATGGCGGCTTGGGAATACTTGCTCTCGGAGTCCCAGGAGCGGATGCTGCTGGTGGTGCAAAAAGGCCGCGAGGCGGAGGTAATGGAGATCTTCCATCGCTGGGGCCTGCAGGCCAGCGTGGCCGGAGAAGTCATTGCCGAGCCGCTGGTGGAGATCTGGCACCAGGGATCCTGCGTGGTGAGGGTGCCGGCGCGGGCCTTGGCGGAGGATACTCCTGTTTACGTCCGCCCCCTGTTGCCAGAGCCGCCGGAGTATGTGCAAGCGGCATGGCAATGGGATCCCGCCACTCTACCCCCCTGCGATCGCGAAGGGATTCACCTAGGTCAGGCAACGCTGGCCTGGCAAGAGGTGCTGCTGCAGCTTTTGGCCCGCCCCACCCTGGCCAGCAAAGCCTGGATCTATCGCCAGTACGACCACCAGGTGCAAAACAACACCGTCCTTTGGCCGGGACAGGGAGATGCGGCAGTCATCCGCATCCGCCCCCAGAAATTTGGCGTAGGCGAAGTGCCACCCCTGCAGGCTTCCCGCAAGGCGATTGCCGCCACCGTAGACGGCAATGGTCGCTGGGTGTACCTGGATCCCTATGAGGGGGCCAAAGCTGCGGTGGCCGAAGCCGCCCGCAACCTCTCCTGCGTGGGGGCGGATCCCTTGGCCGTAACCGACAACCTTAACTTCGGCAACCCGGAAAATCCGGTGGTGTACTGGCAGTTGGCCCTGGCCTGTCGGGGGATTGGGGATGCCTGCCGCACCCTGGGCACGCCGGTAACCGGGGGGAACGTCTCCCTCTACAACGAGAAGGGATCCCAGGCCATCTACCCCACTCCTGTCATCGGCATGGTGGGTCTCATTCCGGACTTGAAATGCATCTGTGGCCAGGGGTGGCAGCAAGAAGGGGATCTCGTCTACCTCTTGGGATCCCAGGCCGTCACCAGCCTGGGCGGCAGCGAGTATTTGGCGGCAATCTACAACAAGGTCACGGGTCGTCCTGCCCCCGTGGATCTGGAGCTGGAAAAGCGCGTGCAAGGGGCCTGCCGCCACGGCATCCGCCAGGGGTGGGTGCGCTCCGCCCACGACTGCAGCGAGGGAGGGCTGGCGGTGGCCTTGGCAGAAGCCTGCCTGAGTGGGGGCCGCGGCGCCAGCGTCTCCCTAGCTCCTGGATCCCTGCGCTGGGATCAGGCCCTCTTTGGCGAGGGATCCAGCCGCATCCTCGTTTCCGTCGATCCAGCCCAGCGCTCCCCTTGGGAAGCCTACCTAGAGTCGCAGCTTCCCGGCCAGTGGCAGCTTCTAGGAGAGGTGGGCGGGCCAGCGGATCCCTTGGTGGTGACTACTGCAGAAGGGGATCCCCTGTTGTCAGTCTCTTTGGCCGCCCTGCAGGGTGCCTACTACAGCGCCTTTGCCGACTAGCCGCCTAGCTCCCCTCTCCCTCAGGGAGAGGGGCTGGGAGAGGGGCCGGGGGTGAGGGGGACTACCTCAAGCTGATTTTGCCTCAGACAAATTGGCCTGGATCACCTCCCGGTAGTGGGACTTGGGCTTGACACCCACCACCTGAGCCACCAGCTCCTTGTTTTTGAAAAACTGCACCGTCGGCGTGCAGGTGACCCCCCCTGCCTCGGCGATCTCCGGGTCTTTCTCGATGTCGATCTCCACCACATGCAGCTTGTCGGCAAACTCTTCGATGACCTTGTTCAAGATCAGCTTGAGGGCATGACAAGGGGCACAGGTGGGGGCGGTGTACTTGACCATCAGCAGGCGATCGCTTTCGTGGTAGAGCCGCCGCAGGGCATAGCTCCCCTCGTGGCAGGTCTGGCTGAAGTCGAGGTCATCTTGCACCTCCTGCTCAAAACTGGCCTCCTCAACAGCCGAGTCTCCCTCCGGCTCTACCTCGACAGCAGAGGCAGAAGCGGGCTCAAGATGGCTTTGAGGGACGACGTGATACTCCTGTGCCAGGCCGTGTTCGGAGAGCCAGCGCTCCGCCAGCATGGCCGCCATACAGCCGGTGCCGGCAGCGGTGATGGCCTGGCGAAACTCGTGATCCTGCACATCCCCGGCGGCAAACACGCCCTCTACACTGGTGGCTACAGATCCTGGGCGGGTGACAATGTAGCCCACTTCATCCAGTTCCAGTTGCCCTTTGAACAAGTCGGTGTTGGGCTTGTGGCCGATGGCGTAGAACAGGCCGCCCACTGCCATCTCCCGGATCTCGCCCGTCTGGTTGTTGCGCACCTTCACCCCCGTCAGGCGCAGGCCGTCGCCCAGAACCTCCACCGCCTCCGTGTGCCAGTGGACGGTAATCTTGGGGTGGTTGAGCACCCGGTCTTGCATGGCCTTGCTGGCCCGCATCTTGCCACTGCGCACCAGCATGTGGATATGGGATCCAAACTTGGTCAGGTAGGTGGCCTCCTCACAGGCGGTATCGCCGCCGCCAATGACCACCAGCTCCACCCCCCTAAACATGGGCATGGCCCCATCGCAGACGGCGCAGGCCGACATGCCCCGGTTCCAGTAGATCTCCTCTCCGGGCAAGTGCAGGCGCTTGGCCGTGGCCCCGGTGGCAATAATCAGGCTGTGGGTGCGCACTTCCCGTTCGTCAGAGCGAACCACAAAAGGCCGCTGGCTCAGATCCACAAAGGTGACGTCCTCGGGGTAAAGCTCTGCCCCCCACCGCTGCGCCTGGGCACGCATGTTTTTCATCAGTTGGGGGCCACTGATGCCCTCGGGAAAACCCGGAAAGTTCTCCACCTCGGTGGTGGTCATCAACTGCCCGCCCGGGATCCCGCCCACCTGAAACCCCTCAAACACAACCGGCTTCAGGTTGGCACGCCCGGCATAAATGGCCGCCGTAAACCCAGCAGGGCCAGAACCAATAATCACCACGTTCTCAACCCGACTTTGCTCTGTCATCCGATGTCGCTCCTTGCTGTTGCTGAAAACTAAACCAAACTCATAACGACTACGTTTTAGCCTAACACGAGCTGGTACCCTCGGCGAGGCTGGAGCTTGTTAGTCCCATTTTCGCTTTCCTCTAGCTAGGGGGACAGGGTTTTGTCTCTGTCTGGAGGACAACAGGGCAGAAACGCCTGGCTGAGAGGCGCGATGGCCAACCTCTGGAGCAGAAGGCCAAAGCCAGGGCAATTTCG
Organism: Synechococcus sp. RC10A2; assembly: GCF_047502605.1. Classification (NCBI taxonomy): domain Bacteria; kingdom Bacillati; phylum Cyanobacteriota; class Cyanophyceae; order Synechococcales; family Synechococcaceae; genus Synechococcus; species Synechococcus sp. RC10A2. The sequence goes on along the minus strand of NZ_JANSHP010000090.1, from coordinate 40,374 downwards.
TATCAGAAACTACAAAATGCTGAGATCGGCCTTTCTAGGATGGGTGAGCGCTTTTGGCCCATTCAAGTCGAAGCGTGGGGATCCCGTCTACCTTTGATTACCCCAGTCTCAACCGCAACCCAATCAGGAGAGAGTAATGGCATCCACGCCCCAAGATGTGCTTCAGATGATCCAGGACAACGATGTCCAGATGGTGGATCTCAAGTTTGTGGACATCTTCGGCACCTGGCAGCATGTCTCCTTCCACTCTTCAATGCTGACGGAGCAAGTTTTTAGCGAAGGGCTGCCCTTTGATGGCTCCAGCATCCGGGGTTGGAAAGCGATCAACGAGTCAGACATGTACATGGTGCCAGACCCCAAAACGGCCTGGATCGACCCCTTTTTCCAAGTGCCCACCCTCAGCCTCATCTGTAGCATCATTGAACCCCGCACCGGCCAGCCCTACAGCCGTTGTCCTCGGAGCCTGGCCATGCGGGCTGTGGCTTACCTGCAATCGACAGGCATTGCCGATACGGCTTACTTTGGGCCCGAGGCGGAGTTTTTCATCTTTGAAGATGTACGGTTTGACCAAACTCAGAACGCCGGCTACTACTTCGTCGATTCCATTGAGGGCCGCTGGAACTCAGGCCGGGAGGAGAAAGGGGGCAACCTCGGTTACAAGCCGCGCTACAAAGAAGGCTATTTCCCCGTCCCGCCTACCGATGCTCATCAAGACCTCCGCACCGAGATGCTGCTGACGATGGCCAAGTTGGGGGTGCCTATCGAGAAGCACCACCACGAGGTGGCTACCGGCGGGCAAGGGGAGCTGGGCTACCGCTTTGCCGATCTGATCACGGCTGCCGACTACATGATGATTTACAAGTACGTGATCCGGAACGTGGCTCGCAAGCACGGCAAGACGGTGACGTTCATGCCCAAGCCCCTCTTCAATGACAACGGCAGCGGCATGCACACGCACCAGTCCCTCTGGAAAGACGGTCAGCCCCTGTTCTACCAAGAGGGCAACTATGCCGATCTCAGCGAAACGGCTCTCTACTACATCGGCGGCCTGCTCAAGCACGCCCCGGCCATCCTGGCCTTCACCAATCCCACCACCAACTCCTACAAGCGCTTGGTGCCCGGGTTTGAGGCGCCGGTAAACCTGGCCTACTCGCAGGGCAACCGCTCGGCTTCCATTCGCATTCCGGTCACGGGCAAAAATCCCAAGGCCAAGCGGCTGGAGTTTCGCTGCCCCGATGCCACCTGCAACCCTTACCTTGCCTTCTCGGCTATGCTGATGGCTGGCTTGGACGGGATCAAGAACAAGATCCACCCCGGCGAGCCTCTCGACAAAGACATCTACGATCTAGAGCCAGACGAGCTGGCCAAGATCCCCTCCACGCCCGGATCCCTGCTGGATGCTCTGGAAAACCTGCAGAAGGATCACGCTTTCTTGTTGGAGGGAGGTGTCTTTACCGAAGATCTCATCGAGGCCTACATCGAGTACAAAATTGACAACGAGATCAACCCCATTAATCTGCGGCCTCACCCCTACGAGTTTGCCCTCTATTTCGACGCCTAATCGAGGTTTTCATCTAAAGCATTAGTTCTCGACCAAGGCTTTTGAACGGGATCCCTTCTTGCTGGAGGGATCCCTTTTTTGTGCCTGCTATGGTACTCTGGATGGGGGTGCTGAGTTTACAAACTCAGGGGGGGTTTGGATGGGATCGCTTATTATTTGGGTCCTTATTCTCTTAGGCCTTCTGGCGCTTGTCGTCTATCTAGGTGACTATCTAGAGAAGAAGCGTCGGGAAGCTTTGGAGCAGGTGGCCAGGAGCCTGGGCATGTCGTCTTCAGCAGAGCTACCCGAAGGGATCCGCTCCCGCTTGCTTCAGGCTGGCTTTGAGCTATTCCAACGAAGCGGCGCTCGTTTCTACAACTCGATGTTCAAACGACTGAACGATGGAACCGAAATCGCCATCTTTGACTACAGCTGGAAGGCTTCCAGAAGAAGAAGAAGAGAGAGAGGGTATTACTTTTCTGTTTTCTGGGCCTATTGCGAAGACCTACGGCTACCTCATTTTCGGCTGCACCCAGAAGTTCCCTTGTTCCACGACGTTGCTAAAGCTTTTGGCATGCAGGATATCAATTTCGAGAACCATCCCGACTTTTCTCGCCGCTACCTTTTGCGCGGAGAAGATGAGGCTAAGATTCGCCTGCGCTTCCACCCCAGTTTCCTCAACTTCTTGGAGCAGCATCCTCCTTGTTGCGCTGAGGGATCCGGGCCGCAGCTTATTGTTTGGCGGGACGACCAACAGGTGAGTCCAGAAAAAATGGCAGACTGGCTGCGCTTCGGGGAAGAATGGGTGCAACGACTGCGGCTGCGTCGCGTTTAACTCTCTGGATCGTCCCTCAAGGCCACTCCCTGGGTATGATGAGAGGAAGAGTTTAAAAAACGTAACGTGTCTTCCTCATTGTCCCAGGCGGTTGTTCTCATTACAGGGGCCACAGGGGGCATTGGCAGCGCCCTTGTGCCTCTCCTGGCCCAGGCCGGAGCCCATCTGGTGCTGGCGGCGCGGCGAGAGGATCCCTTGCGCACGCTGGCGGAGAAAGCGATGTCCCTGGGGGCTGCCTCCGGGCTGGGGATCCCTGCCGATGTGACGGATTACGCTCAGGCGGAGGCCCTGGTCAACCAGACCCTCCAAAGGCACGGGCGGATCGACGTGGTGATCAACTTGGCCGGAGCCGGGATCCTCAAGCCTGCCCAGCACATTACCCCTGTTGAGCTGGAGCGGATGCTGGCGGTCAACCTCAAGGGCAGCTTCTACACCAGCCAACTGGCGGCCAACGCCATGCGGGAGCAAAAATCCGGCCACATCCTCAACTTCCCCGGCATTCTGGGCCGCCACCCCATGGCCATGGCCTCTGCCTACTGTGCTGCCAAGTTTGGCGTGGTCGGTTTTACCAAGTGCATGGCTGACGAGCTGAAGCGCTTTGGGGTACGCTTTACTCTGTTTTACTTTGGCGGCATCGACTCCCCCTTCTGGGATCCCATCAGCCTCAAGGTGCAGCGGGACAAAATGCTCAGCCCTGCCACGGCTGCCGAGGCGATTCGCTTTGTCCTGACGATGCCTGCCAATGCCGTGCCCAACGAGGTGGTGTTGCAGCCGGAAAGCCACCAGTTTCTCTAAGGCTTGCCGAGTTCTGGAAGAAATCCCTGCTGCAGGATCCAGAGCTGGCACAAGTCGGTATTGCCAGCGGGAACTTCCCCAGGCAAGAGAGGGTGGGTTGGGGCTGGCCAGATCTCCTTGCGGCCCTTTGGGCAGATTGCCTCCATAATCAGGAAGACGTCCAGCCGGGGGCCTAGCCGATGGAGGCCATACGCTCACTTGTGCAAGAGGAGCCCATCCTCTCCTTTGCTCTGTTGCTGGGGGTGATCCTGGTGGTGCCGCCGCTATTTGAGCGGCTGCGCCTGCCGGGGTTGGTGGGCCTTTTGGTGGCGGGGATCGCCCTGGGTCCTCAGGGACTGAACCTGTTGACTTCAGAGCTGCCGACGGTGCAGTTGCTCTCGGAGATCGGCGTGGTCTATTTGCTGTTTGTGGCCGGGCTGGAGATCGACCTGGAGCAATTTCGGCAGACCCGCAACCGCTCTGCCACCTTTGGCTTGTTGACCTTTGCCATTCCCCTAACCGTGGGCACCGCCATTGGGCGGCTGTTTGGCTTTGGCTGGAACGCGGCCATCCTGCTGGGATCCCTGTTTGCCTCCCACACCCCCCTGGGCTACCCCATCGTCAGCCGCTACGGTTTGGTGAAAAACGAGGCGGTGCTGGTCACCATCGGCGGCACCATCTTCACCGACATTGCCGCGCTGCTGGTCTTGGCGGTCTGTGTCGGCATCCACGGCGGCGAGTTTTCCCTCTGGAGCTTGGTGCGGCTGCTGGGATCCCTGCTGCTGTATGCGGCTGCTGTGCTGTTTGGGGTGGACTGGCTGGGGCAGCGGTTTTTTCGGGTCACCGGCAGCGAAGAGGGCAACCAATTTTTGTTTGTGCTGCTGGCTCTGTTTGTGGCGGCTCTGGGGGCGCAGTGGATTGGGGTAGAGAAGATCATCGGCGCCTTTCTGGCGGGGCTGGCCGTGAACGATGTGCTGCGGGAGGGCTCTGTCAAAGAAAAGATCGTCTTTGTCGGCAGCATCTTGTTCATCCCCGTCTTCTTTGTGGATATAGGGCTGTTGCTTGATCTACGCGCTTTTTTGCAGACCCTTAGCTCCCTTTGGCTGCTGTTGAGTATCCTGCTGGGGCTGGGCCTCAGCAAGTACGCTGCTGCCCAACTCTGTCAGTGGCTCTACCGCTACACCCCGACCCAAAAGCTGATGATGTGGTCGCTCTCCTTGCCCCAGGTGGCGGCTACCTTGGCGGCAACCCTGGTGGGGTACCGCGTGGGGTTGCTCAATGCAGACGTGCTCAACAGCGTGGTGGTGTTGATGTTGGTAACGGCCACCCTGGGCCCAATTTTGACCAGTCGGGCGGCCACGCAAATGGCTATGGAGGAGGAACAGAGTCGGTTCCCATCTCCACCAGGAGTCGCTCCCGCCTCCGCAGCGCCGCCTCCCCAGCCCTACGTGGTCGTGGTGCCGCTGGCCAATCCCGAAACCGAGGAAAACCTGCTGGAGATGGCCTGCCTCCTGGCCAAGCAGGAGGGCGGGCGGGTGGTTCCCCTCTCGGTGGCGACCGGCCACCTGCACATGGACTCTCCCTTGCTGCAAACTTCCCTGGAGCACGGAGACCACCTCCTCAAGCGGGCGACGGAGTTTTGTCGGCCCTTTGGGGTGGAGGTCACCCCTCTCTGCCGCATCGACAGCCACGTGGCCCAGGGGATCAGCCACGCCAGCCGTGAGCAGAACGCCAGCCTCATCGTCATGGGCTGGAGCGATCCCACCCGCTTACAGGCCCGCCTCTTTGGCAGCGTCATCAACAGCGTCCTCTGGGCTGCCCATTGCCCAGTTGCCGTAGCACGCCTGCTCCATCCCCCCCACAAGCTGCGGCGGATCCTGGTGGTGCTGGAAAACTTTCGCTCGCAGACGGCTCGGGCGGTGCGCCTAGCCCAGATCTTGGCCGCCGCCAGCCAGGGAGAAGTTACCTTGCTTCACATCTGCTTCGCCAGCACCCCCGAAAGCGATCGCCAGTGGCTGGAGGCGCAGCTTTTATCCCTAGCCCAACAGCCAGACTTGGGCTACCCCGTCCAGGTCAAGGTCTTGGCCAGTGACGAGGTCGTCAAAACCCTCTTGCAGGAGGCCCAAGGATTTGACCTGGTGGTGCTGCCCTCTTTTCGTCGGCGCAACCCCAGCGGGAGCCTATCCTTCAGCGACACGACCACTCGCCTCCTAGAACGCCTCACCTGCTCTCTGATCATGCTCGGAGAGCCACTGTAAACTGCTCTTCCAAGGGTAGGCCCTGAGGTGGGACTCGATGTATTTGCCTAGTTTCGGCAACAGGGATGTGGTAGCGATAGCTGCTAGCGGGCTTAGAAATGCTGATGGGTGTGGGGGTGCTGCTTGATGTTGTCGGCATCCCTCACTTCCATTGCCGCATTGAGAATCCGCCGCGGCTCAGCGCTGAAATGGAGCTTGAACACCCCCCTCTCTGGCGTGCAGACCTGGTGCAGAGGGATGTGACGAAATTGGGGCTTGCTGCGGTACGTACGGGCCGCCGCTTGTAGCCGCTCCACAAAATCTTCTCCCAGCACCACCCCTGGCGGGAAAACATCGGCGGGCAAAGTCGGGATCCCGTTGTCGACAACTTCTGCGTAAGTAGTGGCGTAGAGAAGGCAGTAGGAAGTGCTGCGGCGCTCTTGGGCCAGGCAATCCAGGGCGGCGGCGGGAACCGGCTCGGCCACCAACACCTCCCTGAGGCGACCGTCCTCATCCCGTTGGAAGCAAGAGGCCACTCCCAGAACTACATAGTCCAGCCCCTGGACGGTGCCTGAGCTGAGGTGAGTTTGTGCCGTATCCGCCATCGCTGCCCTCTCCGCGTTGCTGGTTGAACTTTCTTGACCTCAGGTAAGTGCCGGGATCCCATGACAAGACCCGTGGTCCTCACCTTAGCAACAACTTCAGGGTTGGACACCTTGCTCTGGGCAAGCCCAGCCCGCAGTTACCTGGGCCTAAAACTCCTGCCGCGCTTCTAGGGCACGGGCCAGGGTAACCTCGTCGGCATACTCCAACTCCGATCCCATGGGCAGGCCAAAGGCCAGACGGGTCATGCGCAGGCCGGGGGCAACCGGCTTCAGGTAATCTTTAACCACGTGCATAGTGACCTCCCCCTCCACGCTAGGGCTGAGGGCGAAGATCAGCTCTTGGGGCTTCTCCCGCGCCACCCGGGCCACCAGCTCGCGGATGCGCAACTGCTCGGCCCCGATCCCGTTCATGGGCGAGATCAGACCCCCCAAAACGTGGTAAAGGCCCTTGAACTCGCGGGTGCGCTCCATGGCGATGAGATCCTTGACATCGGCCACTACGCACCAGGTCGACGGATCCCTCTGCGGCGAGCGACAGATCTCGCAGGGATCCTCCGCCGACCAGTTAAAACAGATGGAGCAATGCTTAACGGTTTGCTTAGCCTCCAGCAGGGCTTTGGCCAGGGCCTCGACCTCGCCAGCAGGCCGGTTGAGCAAGTGCAAGGCCAGGCGCTGAGCTGTTTTGGAGCCAATGCCGGGCAGGCGCTGCAGCTCCTCGATCAGGCGAGCCAAAGGGCGAGTGTACATAGGAAGCCAGGCTGGCCGGGATCAGCCCAACCCCAACCCCGGCAGGCTGATGTTTCCGGTCAGCTCCTCCATGCGCTTGCGCATCGTCTCGGCGGACTGAGTGTAGGCGTTCACCATCGCCGTCAGGAGCAAGTCCTCCACCACATCCACCGGCTCCTGGAGCACTTGGGGATCCAGAGAGACCTTGAGGGGCTCCTGGTTGCCGTTCACTGTCACCTTCACTAGCCCATTGCCGGCCTCGCCGACGATCTCCATTTCTTCTAGCTCTTTTTGCAGCCTTTGAGCGCCGTCGCGCACCTCTTGGGCCTTCTTGAGGGCTTCTTGGATTTTGCCGAAGGGACCAAAGCCTCGGGTCATGGGATCCTCTTCTAGACACTGCTGTTCTACTCTACCCCTTTCCTCTTGTCGGTAAAAGTACCCGCCAAGCTGGAAACCCAGGTCAGATCGGCCTTTTTAGCCTGGGGTTAACCCTGACGAATTATCCTCAACAGAGAGGGCAAAAGCGTCCCCTGCCTGGAGGTGTCATGGCTCAACTGTTGCAGGATCCGCAGTCGCTAGCCGCCCAGCCCAGCCCCGTGCGCCAAAAGGCTTCTCCCTTGTCCTGGCGGCGCTGGATCCCGGAGCGCTGGTATGTTCACCTAGGCCTGTGGCTGGCCTGTTTGGCGCTGGGGTTTCCGGTGCTGTATGCGCTGATCGTGAGCACCCAAAACAATGCCGAGGTATTTCGCTATCAATTGACCTTTGGCTCCTCGTTGGCCTTTAACTGGCAGCAGGTGATGGTGGCGCGTCACCTAGGCCATTACATGGTCAACAGCGCCATCGTGGCCACGGCCATCACGGTGGGCAAAACGGTTTTGTCACTATTGGCGGGGCTGGCCTTTGTCTACTTTCGCTTTCCGGGCAAGGGGCTGGCCTTCGGCTTTGTGCTCATTACCCTGATGATGCCCACAGAAATTCTGATCATCGCTCTGCTGCGGCTGGTCACCAACCTGGGCTGGGGATCCACCTACTACGCCCTGATCGTGCCCTTTCTGGCCAGCGCCACCTCGACGTTTTTGTTTCGCCAACATTTTTCCAACATCCCCCGCGAGCTGGCGGAGGCGGCTCAACTGGACGGGGCCAACCCGCTGCAGTTTCTCACCCAGGTGCTGATCCCCCTGAGCTGGAACGCCATCGGAGCCCAGGCGGTGATTCACTTCGTCTACGCTTGGAATATGTACCTGTGGCCCCGCTTGATCGTGCAAGGCCGGGAGCGGCAGGTGGTGCAGGTGGGGCTGCAATCCCTGCTCAACCTGGATAGTTCCGCCTCCTATGGCCCCATGATGCTGGGGGCGATCATCGCCAGTATTCCGCCGCTGGTGGTGTTCATTGCCCTGCAAAAGCCTTTCATGAGCGGCCTGGCCCTCAGCCGCGACAAGTAAGTTAGCGAGATCCTCATCCCCGCGAGTGCTCCCTTCATGCCCAGAGATCTGCGCCGTTTCATCGCCCTGCTGGAGTCCCGTGGCCAGCTTCGCCGCATTTCAGCAGAAGTAGATCCCGACCTGGAAATTGCCGAGATCGCCGATCGCCTCTTGGCCTGCGGGGGGCCGGCGCTGCTGTTTGAGCGGGTGAAGGGATCCTCGATGCCCCTGCTGATCAACGTTTTGGGCACGGTGGAGCGCATCTGCTGGGCGCTGGGGATGGAGCAGCCGCGGGAGCTGGAGGAGCTGGGGAAAAAACTGGCCTTGCTCTACCAGCCGCGCCCGCCCAAAAATTTTGCCCAGGCCCTGGAGCTGGGGCAGGCGCTGTTCCGAGTCTTCCAAGCTCGACCCAGCCGGGATCTCTTCCCCCCCTGTCAGCAGGTGGTGCTGCTGGGTGAGGCGGTGGATCTCACCCAACTGCCCCTGCTGCGGGTCTATCCCGGCGATGCCGGGCGGGTGCTGACCTTGGGGCTGATGGTTACCAAAGACCCGGAAAATGGCATTCCCAATGTGGGGGTGTACCGCCTGCAGCTCCAGAGCCGCAACACGATGACGGTGCAGTGGCTGTCGGTGCGGGGGGCCACCCGGCATTTGCGCAAGGCGGCGGCCCTGGGCCGGAAGCTGGAAGTGGCAGTGGCCATCGGGGTGGATCCCGCCGTGATCCTGGCGGCGGCTACGCCCCTGCCGGTGGATCTGTCGGAGTGGCTGTTTGCCGGCCTCTACGCCGGCGAAGGGTTACACCTGGCCCGCTGCAAGACGGTGGATCTGGAGGTGCCGGCCCACGCCGAGATTGTTCTGGAGGGCACCATCACGCCAGGGGAGGTGGCCCCCGACGGCCCTGCCGGGGATCACATCGGCTACTACGGCCCTCGCAACGAGCAAGCTCCGCTCATCCGCTTCCACTGCCTCACCCACCGCCGCGATCCCATCTACCTCACCACCTTCAGCGGCAAGCCTCCCAAAGAAAACGACATGATGGCGCTGGCCCTGAACCGCATTTACACCCCCATTCTGCGGCAGCAGGTGCCGGAGATCGTGGATTTCTTTTTGCCCATGGAGGGCTTGGGCTACAAGGTGGCGATTCTGTCCATCGACAAGGCCTATCCCGGCCAGGCGCGGCGGGCGGCCCTGGCTTTTTGGAGCGCCTTGCCCCAGTTTAGCTACACCAAGTTCGTCATCGTGGTGGACAAGGACATCAATGTGCGGGATCCGCGGCAGGTGCTCTGGTGCCTGTGTTCGCGGGTGGATCCGCAGCGGGATGTGTTTATTCTGCCGGACAACCCCTTTGACGCCCTGGACTTTGCCACCGAAAAACGGGGTCTGGGGGGCAAGATGGGGATCGATGCCACCACCAAGATCCCCCCGGAAACCGACACCCCCTGGCGGCAACCGCTTGCCCCGGATCCGCAAGTGGCCCGTCTGGTGGATCGCCGCTGGGCGGAATACGGCCTGGCGGATCTGGACTTGCAGCCGGCGGATCCGCGCCTATTTGGCTACGAGTTCTAGGGGTGGCTAAGAGGCTGGCAGGTGCAACAAGCGCTGTCTTGGCTGGTGCTGCTCCTGAGCTATGTCGGGCTGGGGCTGGGATCCCTGCCCAGGCTGCGCATGAACCGGGCCACGATTGCCCTGGCGGGATCCGCTTTGCTGATTGCCCTAGGAACAGTGCCGCTGCTGGAGGCTTGGGCAGCCATCGACGCGACCACGATTGTCTTTCTCCTCAGCATGATGGTGGTGAACGCCAGCTTGTCCCAGGGCGGCGCCTTCCAGCTAGCTTTGCTGGGCCTGATTCGGGTTAGCCGCAGTCCCTTTGGCCTTTTGCTCATGCTGGTGTTCGGCAGCGGGCTGCTCTCGGCCTTTCTCCTCAACGATACCCTGGCACTGGTGTTTACCCCCCTCACGTTGCAGGTGACAGCCGTGCTGGGGCTGAACCCTATTCCTTACCTCTTGGGCTTGGCGGCGGCCACCAACCTAGGGTCTGTAGCCACCCTGAGCGGCAACCCGCAGAACATCCTCATCAGCTCCTTCTCCGGGATCGGCTACCTGGAGTTTGCCGCCCAGATGACCCCGATTGCCGTGGTGGGGCTGCTGTTGGAGGTGGGGCTGCTGTGGCTCTACTACCCCGAGGTGCGCTCGCTGCAGCCCTTCGCCCAGGTGCCTTGGACGCCGCTGCGCCTCTATCCCCCCCTGTTGCGCAAGAGCGTGGCCATTACAGCGGGCCTGTTTGGGGCCTTTGTGGCCGGCCTGCCCCTAGCGGAGTCGGCCCTGGTGGCGGCGGCCTTGCTGCTGATTACCCGCCGGCTGAAGCCGGAGCGGTTTTTGGGGCAGGTGGACTGGAACTTGCTGGTGATGTTCTCCGGGCTGTTTATCCTGACACGGGCAACCCGAGAGCTGCTGGCCGGCTGGGGAACGAGTCTGGGGCCCTGGGCGGAGCAGGTGGCGGGATCCCCGTTGGCGCTGCTGGCCGCTGTCGCCCTCTTGTCCAACCTCATCTCCAACGTGCCGGCGGTGCTGCTGCTGCAGTCGCTGCTCCCGCTGCAGGGAAAGACGGCCTGGCTGTTGCTGTCTGCCGGCTCTACGCTGGCCAGTAACTTGACTCTGTTTGGGGCAGTGGCCAATTTAATTACCGTCGAAGCGGCAGCTAGAAAGGGGTATGTGTTAACGTTCGGGGAACATCTCCGCTTTGGCCTGCCCCTGACGCTGCTTACCCTTGGGTTTAGCGGTCTGTGGCTGGGTCAGCCCTGAGCCTTGCCGGGAGCCCTCACTGGGCACTAAGGGCGGCCAAAAGCTCATCTGCCAACAACACTGCCGTGTAGACCAAAGCCTGTCGCTGCTCAGGCGAGAGATTGCCAATGGCAGTTTGGGGATTGCTGAGCATGCCCTGCAACACCCTGCTGGCCACGTATTCCCGTTTGGAAACGCCGGGGCTAGAGATGGTGGGGTTATCCAGGGAAAACTTCTGGTGGTGCTCGAAGGGAAAGGCATATTCAGAAGCTACCGGCATGGCTCCACTCCAAACCTGGACTCTACGCTGCGCTTGGCCTATTTTCGCATTGTCCCTTGCGGGGAAGCTCCAAAAACAGATGCGCCGTACGCCTATTTGCTTCACCTGAACCGCGTGCGGCATCCCGGCTCCAAAGAGCTTGCCCGTCGCCTGGAGCAGGCGGCCAGGGAGCCCTCCAGTTGTTACCCTGGGGCTCCGGCAGGGGCAGCAGCGTTAGCGACAGGATTGGGCATTCCCAAAAAGATGCAGGAAAATCAGGAGAAGTTGAGCCGGGATCCCAGACCCACCGGCTCTCCATCTCGTTTGCTGAGGAAACCCGATGCACGACCTGGACAGTTTGCCAGAACCGGTAGCCGATGCCCTAATCAAAAGCCTGCTTACAGATGTGGAGCGGCTGATCAACCAGCACGGTTTGTCGGAGGTTTTGGTGGGGTTGGCCATGTATTGCAATGTGCAGTTCAAGGCCAAGTTCAATAAACCCAACCGCACCGAAAAGGATGAGGAGCTGGGATTTTACTTCCGCGACGCCGCCAAAGCTCTGGAGGTAGCGGCCAGCCTCACCTATCGCACCATCGATCGCTCTCGGCCCACCTCGCCTGGCACCTAGACTTTAGGGATCCCTTTTCAACCCTCACCCCCGGCCCCTCTCCCAGCCCTCACCCCCGACCCCTCTCCCAAAGGGAGAGGGGAGTTGGTGAGCGCTCCGGGGTGGCAAGGGATCCCCCTGAGTTTTTATGCTGGTGGGCGAAAGTTGCAGTGAGGCCGCGCGTGAGAGTTGTCTGGGAACGCAGCATTTACGGGGGCAATGGCCGGGTGCCCTGCATCGTCTGCGGTGGATGGGCCGCCCCTATCCCAAAAAAGGGGCAGCAGGTGTTGCTGGCGGTGGTCTATAACGACCGCGGCCAAATCTACGGCGAGATCTGCCGCAGTTGCCTCAGCCTGGGGCCCAAGGGCATCAAAGAGTATCTACGAGAGCGGATTGCCCGCCTGCGCAGGCAACTGCAAGACCTAGAGGAGCTGGAACGAGGAGAGGTGCAGTTGCCCACCCTGGAGCAGGAGCTGAGCGCCTACTTGGATTAACCGCTATACCTTCTTCTCGACCGAAACCTGCAGCCAGCAGCCCAGCTCGGCGGCCAGCCATTGCAACTCCGGATCGTGCAAGTTCTTCAGCTCGTACTTGCAAACGCCCGCCCAGATGTTCAACTGTGGGCCCACCTCTACCCGATCCCCATCGCAATCGCGTCGGGTATGGCGCGGCATCAGCTCCAGCCGGTGAGGAGATCCCGCGCCAGGCGGGTGGGTCTGCCGCTGCACCTGCTCAGCCGCCGCTCCGGTCGATGCCGCTGCTGCCAGGGTGGGCGCTCTGAGACCATATCCCCTCGCTTCTGGGGCTTCTAAACAGGGATCCCTTGAGAAAGTTGTTCTGGATCCCAGAATCATCCCTGGAAAGCCTGTCCGCAAGCCCCCACGCATGGGCCAGCAGCTTTCCCGAAACGGGGAGGATATGCTGGGCGACAGAGAGGGATCCCCACTTGCCGAGGCGATGGTTTTCTAGCTGAGTCTTCCATGTCTACTCCGTCTGTTTTCCCCACCTACTACCAACAGTTGGGGCTTTCTCCCCAAGCCAGCCTGGAGGAGATCAAAGCCGTCTACCGCCGGCGGGTGCGCGAGATTCATCCGGATCGTCTGCCTGCCGATCTCCCCGAGGGGTTGCGGCAATTGGCCCAGCGAGAGTTTCTTCAGCTCCAACAGGCCTACCGCGTCCTCAGCGACAGCCGGCAGCGCCGGGCCTACGATCTCAGCCTCCAGCCTTCTCCTTTGCCGGTGCCGCAGCCGACCGTGGCCCCTGCCGGTTGGCTGGCCCTCTTGAGCGCTGTCTTGAGCGGAGCTGCTCTCTGTTTGGCAAGCTTGGCCCTTTGGAATGCTCGCATCCCGGCCCAAGGTTTGGATGTGGCCGGCAAAACGGCTGTTGTTGGCGCCCCTCAGTTGTCCGGCAACGCGGATCCCTCCCTGGCCACCGTCCCCCAGACATCCGAGACGGGCAACGCCTCGGAAAGGAGGATCTCGGCCCCAGCCGCCCCTTCTGAAGACTTCTTGAAGCCTTCCCCAGAGCAGGTCGACCGCTTCGCCCGCGCTCTGCTGGCGGTGCAGCCCCTTCTGGCGGCCACCCAAACTCGCCTGCAGCAGGCCAAGGGCAGCGAGGAACGTCGGCAAATTGAACAACAGTTTGAAACCGCAGCCGCCAAGATCATCGCCGCCCATCAACTGACCCCAGAGGACTATCACCGCATCTCTGCCAGCGCCCAGTCGGATCCGGGTGTGGCAGCCGCAGTCACCGCAGCCGTGCGCCGCTGGATGTCGCCCTAGCCCGACAAGACCCTGGCCTGTAGGCGGGAAGAAAAAACTTCGTAAATAACAGTCAAAGGCTGGCCTCGGTGCAGCAAAAGATAATGCCTAGCCCAAAAAGGGCCGCGACAGTTGAGCAGCCGGGCAACTGGCTCGGCTTCGCCATAGTAGAGGCGACGCACTTCGCGAAAGGTCTCCAGTTTTTCTTGGATCAGATTTTGGCCAATGGGCAAATCGGGATGGGGCAAGTATTGGGCCAGATGGTCGGAGTTCCACCAAGAGGTGGCATAGAGCAAGGGCTGCTGAGAGGTTGCTCCACACAGCCAAACCCGCCGCCGCATCAAGGGGGATCCCAGCCGCGCCAGATCCTTGGTCAGCCGTTGCATGGACTGGGGGGCGGCGCTCTGCTCTGCCAGCAGCTCGACCCGGCCCGTGTCGAGCAGATGGGCCTGAATCGGCTCTTGGGTCAAGGCAGCCAGAGTGCGGGTGGTCAAGCCATCCCCCAAAAGCAGCAAGCGCAACACAGGATCCACCTGCACCAACTCAGGCTGTAGCGGATCTGCCTCCCCCTGCCAATACAGTTGCAGGGGCCACCAATCGCCTTGGCCAGAGGAGACGTTAGAACAGAGGGCAGCGCTCCAAGGGGATCCCGCAGCGTCGCCATGGCAGGTGAGTGAAGAAGGGAAAAGTTCCAAGGCGGAGGTTGAGTTGTTAAGTTCTGTATCGCTCCTTAGTCTAGCCCACCCCATGTCTCTGCTCTAGGGATGTTCCTAGCTGGTGCCCGGCTGGATCAGCAGCCGTACCAGCCAGGGGACGACCACGATGACGCTGATCAGGCGGGCCAGGTGCATGACCACCACCGTGCTGGCTTGCGCCCCCATGTCCAGGGCTATCAGGCTCATGTCCGAAATGCCTCCCGGAGCGGTGCCCAAGATGGCGGTCAGGCGCTCGATCCCCAGCCAACGGGAGATCAAGTACCCCGACAAAACTCCCGTGCCCACCGCAATCACCGTACAGAGCAGGGCCGGTCGCCACAGATCTTTCAAGGCCAACAGCGTATCGGCGGTGAGCTTGCTGCCCAAAAGAATGCCCAGCACCACCTGCATGACAAAGCGGATCCCGGCTGGGGGAGTGGGGATCGGGATCGCTCCCCAAACATTGACCAAACCCACTGCTACCATCGAACCCACCAAAGCTCCTGCCGGCAGCCTCAGCTTGACTGCAATCAGGGCGCCCGCCAATCCGATTAACAGCGTCCAGAGATAGTTCATCATTGCGGTTTGGCCTCAAGGCAAGAGGATCGCTGTGAGCCAGGGTTGGAGCTGCTCTCCCCACGGCATTCGGCGCAGATGCCGTAGAAGTCAAGCACATGGTACTCGATGACAAATTGGTAGCGGCTGGCAAGCTGCTCCTCCAGGTCTCCCACTGGGCAATCCGGCAGAGGCACCACCCGCCGACATTCGGTGCAAATGAGGTGATGGCGGTTGTGGCCGTTGCTGGGCAAAACCTGATAGTAGGTCTGCTGATCTCCCAAGTTGACCGCTTGCAGCTTGCCCTCGTTGCGCAGAGCCTCCAAAGCCCGGTAGACCGTGGCCAAGCCAACGCTATGGTTGGCATTGCGCAACTCCAGGAAGATCTCTTGGGCCGAGAGGGGCCGCAAGCTCTGCTTCAAGACTTCCAGGATCAGTTTTTGGCTGCGGGTCTGGCGGGAGGAGGACATGATCCCTTTTCGTTCTGAGGGGTCACCAGCAAGGTTAGCGCTCGGCGTCGGCCTCGGCTTTCATGCGCTCTAGGGTTTGGTGCATTTGGTCGAACATTTGGCTGAGGGTGAGCCCAAACCCCCCAAGCTGGGTTTGCAGTTGTTTGATGGTCATCTGAGCCATAAAGTCGTCGGAGAGCTCCAGCCGCTTCATGAAAATGCGCTGCCGCTCCAGCAATTCTTCCATTCGCTCGATGAAGATTTTTTTGCCTTCCCGGTCGAATTGGCCGTAGCGCTCGCCAAGTCGCATCAGGTTTTGGAAGTCCTGAAACAGCTGCTTGGCTTCTTCTTGAACGATCTCCGAGTCGAAGAAGCTCATGGCCTTTCGTCTGCCCTAAATAAACTGCATTGGGTATACCCATCCTATCCGATCGGGTTGGGGGGTCGCAGTCCCTGCCGTTTTCCGGCCAGTACGGGATCCCGTCCTTCGCTTGGGTGGAGAATGGAGTTTTGACCTGTCTGCCCCGCTTATGTTCCCCTTTCCTGGTGTGAAGGCTTATACGCAGCCGTCTTTGGCCCAGCAGTGGTGCCAACGGGTGCAGGGATCCCGACCGCTGTTTTTGGCCTGCCTGGGGTTTACGGAAACGGCCCTTATTCCCGGCATCTCGGCTGCCGGCGCCACGCCCTCCTTGCGGCGCTACACGGCCCTTGCCGATGGAGAGGTGTTGCTGGGGGACTATTCTCACCGCCTGCCCACCTCTCCCGATGGCTATCCTTCACCGGTGGTGATCAGCCGCGCCGTCCTGAGGGAGTTGGGGATCCCCTGTCGCGTGTTCGACTGTGGTTTGCCGGAGCCTCTGCCGGGGGCAGAAACGGTCAGCGCCAGGGGAATAGCCCGCTGCTTGAGCACAGGGCAGGCTCTGTCTTTGGAGCAGGTGGGATCCCTGTGGCAGGAGGGGTATGAGCGGGGATCCCGGCTGGAGTCGAGCTACTGCGTCATCGGAGAATGTGTGGCGGGAGGCACCACCACGGCGCTGGCAGTGTTGTTGGGGCTGGGCTGGCAAGCAGAGGGCATGGTCAACAGCAGCCACCCGGTCTGTAACCACGCCCAAAAGCTGGCCTTGGCCCGGCAGGGATTGGCCAGACTTCCCGCCAGGGCTACCGCCCCAGAGGTGGTGGCCGCTGTGGGGGATCCGATGCAGCCTTTTGTAGCCGGGCTGGCGATGGCGGCAGCCCAGCGGGGGCCGGTGCTGCTGGCGGGCGGCACCCAAATGCTGGCGGTGCTGGCCCTGATGCGGCGCTGGGGGGAAGAGCAAGGGATCCCCTGGCCCCCGGAGAATGTAGCCATAGGTACCACCCGCTGGGTGGCCGAGGATCCCTCGGGCAATACGGTGGGTTTGGCGGAGCTGCTGGGCGAGGTTCCCCTTTTGGCCACCCAACTCAGCTTTGCCCAAAGCCGCTATGCCCCCCTCCGGGCCTACGAGCGGGGCTATGTCAAGGAAGGGGTGGGGGCGGGTGGGCTGGCCATTGTCAGCAGCCTCTATGCCGGCTGGGGCCAGGCAGAGCTACTGGCCGCCGTTGAGCGCAGCTACGAGCAGCTCGTGCTTCAGGCCGGCTCCAGGGGGGCCATCGTCAGGCCCTCCCGCAGCAACTGTTGATGGTAGAGCTCTGCTTGCTCTTGCGGGCCGACCCAAACCACCGCCTGCCCTTCGGCATCCACCTGCACGGTCAGTTGCCGTGCCAGGGGCAGGGTCATGCCGGGGATGTACTTGAGCAAGCATTCGGTAACATGCTGAAAGGTGTTGAAATCGTCATCCAAGACGATCACCTTGAAGTGGGGGTAGGGCTGGCGAACCCGGGTTCTCGACGGAGACGACTGCTGAGCAGGTCGAGTGGGAGCTTCCGTGGTCATAGCAGCAGAACTCAGGACAACATCTGGATACCTAGGTCACATTCAACTTTCTCAACAGCCAAAAATCGGTCGCTGTTGATTCTGAGTCCATTCTAGTTCCTAGTCTCCAGTGGACGCATGGGGTCTGCCGGCAGCCCGTATTTGCCTTTGGATCCCTTGCCGGTGCAAGAGATGGGAAAGAGGTGCGGATCCCCGATCCGCTCTCACAACATCAGCTCTTGCCGCAGGGAGCGACGGGGCTTTTTGCCACCGAAGTGGCGCTCAAAATAGAGGGCGGTGGCTTGCGACAGGATCCCGGCTTCGACAAGCGCCTGGCAGAGGGATCCCCCAGGGGGTAGGTGCTCTTGGATCTGCTGGATTTGCGCGGCGCTGACCAGCCCCGAAGCCTTAAGGTAGTCGGCCACGTGCCGTCCGCCTGCCAGGTAGACAGAGTAGCCGTCTTCGCTGAAAAACTTGACTGTCTCCGGCTTGAGGCCGCTGTGGTGGGTCAGCACGTCTGTGAAAGTGCCGCCCTCTGTTTCCCAGGCGTGGAGGACGGTTTCGATGCCGGCGTTGTCGAGGAGACCGGCTGCGCGCAACTGGGTCAAGATCCGCCGCACCCAAGGGTTGGCCCGCTGCAGCGCTTCCAGATCTTCTTCTCCCAAATACTCCTGAGGCGGCAGCTCGGCATCTGCGGTCGATTCGGCCACGCTCGCAGTTTGGGTAGCCGGGGCAGGCGACGGCGTCCGGTTGGCCTGCACTTGGGCCTGGAGCTGGCGCACCTGCTCTCGGGCCTGTTGGAGCTGGGCTTCGGTGGACTGCAGATGGCTTTGGGTGGCTTGCAGTTGGGCTTGGACTTCCTGCAGGCGTTCTTGAGTTACCTGGAGTTGGGTCTGGGCTTCCTGAAGTTCCCCCCGCAGCCGGTGGATGGTCTGGCTGGCTTCTTGGCGGGCGTGGGCCAGGTCGGCAATGAGGCGGGCCTTCGTCGATTGGGCCACTTGAAGCTGGTGCTGCTGCTCCTGCAGCGATTGGCTGAGAGCGGCCAATTCGGCTTCCTTGTGCTCAAGAGCCTGGCGCAGTTGAGCCTCAGCTTGCTGATGCTGCTGCAGCCGGGATCCCAACTCTTGCAGCTTGAGCTTGGCCTGAGATTGCCATTCCGTCAGCTCGTGGGAGTGGCGCCGCAGGGTCTCCAGCTCGGCCTGGGCAGCTTGCAACTGCTCGGCCAGTGCCTGGACTTGCGCGGATCCCCGATCTTGCTGCGCTCGGAGCTGCTCCTCCAACTCCTGAATGCGCTGCTGGGCAGCCCTGTGTTGCTCGGATCCCTGCTGGATTTGAGCCGCCAGTTGGGCTTCCAACTCGGCAATGCGCTGTTGCTGCTGCTGCTGGCGGGATTGAGACTCAACGAGCTGCTGTCGCTCCCGCTCCAGTTGCGCTTCTAGGGCGGCAACCTGCTCTTGGTAGCGCTCCAGTTGGGCTTGGTATTGCGCGGTAGCTTTGTGAACTTGCTGCGCCACCTGCAGCGGCGAAGCGTAGAGGGGGGGCTGATCCGGAATGGTGGACCACTGCTCCAGCATCACTTCCCAACTGTTGGCAGCTCCTCGCCGTCGCCGGAGCTGCTGCTGCTTGTCGAGGGCCCACTCCAACCAGTGGGGCTGCACCCAGCCCTGCTGCACCAGGATCTGCCCCAACTTGCGCTCGGGGTGGTGCTTTTGCTGAAGCAAAGCTTGATACACGTGCTCCAGTTCCAGATACCCATGCAGCACCAGGATCTCGCCGATGCGCACCAACTCGACCGGGATAAAGGGATAGAGATCTTGCGGGGCAACCCAGCCGTGCTGCATGCACAGCTCCCCCAACATCAAGGGGTTATCCGCCTTTTCCCACATGGCCTGAGCCAACTGGGCGGGGGTGAGCAACCCCGCTTTGTTGAGGGCTTCCCCCAAACGGATCTCAAACTTTTCCTGGTCGGCTGCAGCTAGGGGAGGGTTCATCGGGCTCCTTCGCTGTGACTAGTAAATCTAGTACATCTCTCGTAGCAGAAAACCCTTGAGGAAGGGAGATTTAAACCTACAAGTTAGCTCGATAAACCGCGGATCCACGGATTTTATTGCAGCGCCCGCTTTGGTTAATTCCTGCTCAGGAGGGCTGTTGTTCTTGGCGTCGGGCAAACTGTTGCAACTGCCTCAGGAGCAGCAACTGCCCCAGTCCAAGGGGCAGGAGGGAGACGGCCTCAACCCGGAGCTGTACCCAGCCGTTGCCCCACATCCAGTCGCAGTAGCCATCGGCTCCGCCCCACATTAGTAGGCGTAGCCGTTTCGGCAGCAGGGTTTCCACCTGGTGCGTGATCGAGACGGGGCCCCACTGGACGGCAAAGGTGCTGCCCAGCTCCAGCCTAGCGGGCAGGGATCCCTGCAACTGCTGCGGCCAGAGCCACTGCTGCAACAGCCCCACCTCGGTCAAGCAGCGCTGCAAGGTCGAGGAACTGGCCTCGACCTCGATGCGGATGGTGGAAGATTGGAATGTCCCGAGCATACTTATCCGGCTGAGGCGACCCCAGAACCGAAGCGGCAGCCGGGGCGACAACTTCTAACTCCATTCTGGCCAATTGTTCGAGAGTTGCCTTTGAAAACAGCTCGTCCTCACGTGGTTGCCATCCTGGCCCAGAGTCTGGACGGCAGGATCGCCACCCACCGCGGGCAAAGGCCCCACTTCGCCAGCGCCGAAGACCACCAGCACCTGGAAACCCAAGCTGCCCGGCAACAGGCTTTGATCATGGGGGCGGCCACGCTGCGGGCCTACGGCACCAGCCTGCGCATCCGGGATCCCGAGCTCATCCAACGCCGACTCCAGCAGGGCCTCTCCCCTCAGCCCCTGACGATCATCTGCTCCGGCAGCGGGGAGATTCCTGAGGATTTGCCGTTTTTTCGCCAGCCCCTCACCCGCTGGCTGTGGACAACTCCCCAGGGATCCCGGCTTTGGCAGAACCGAACCGGCTTTGAAGAGATCTGGGTGGCTGCCGATTGGGATCTGCCGGCACGGCTGGCGCGCCTGCGCAGTTTGGGCATCGAACGGGTGGGGTTGCTGGGCGGGGGCCGGCTTTTGGGGGCGTTTTTGCAGGCAGGGGCCTTGGATGAGCTGTGGGTGACCCTGGCGCCGGTGCTGCTGAGTGGGTATGCCGATGCGCCCGCCAGCATCGAGGGCTGGCAGCTGCAGGGATCCCCGCCCCAACTGGAGCTGCTGGAGTGCCACCGTGGCTCTAAGGAGCTGTTTTTGCGCTACCGGGTCGAGTGGCCCTGAGGGGGCTCGCGAGAAAAATTTTTGGACAAATTTAGATTTCTCAGAAATCCACAGGTTTTCCCCAGACTTTCCACAGAGAGGAGGCCTGTTTTCCACAGGCCTGTGACCTCAGGAAACGGCAGCGAGGGTTTTTGTGGAAAAGTCCAAACTGGAAAGTTCAGACGGATACACCTTGAGAAACGCAACGGGATCGCGCCGTTTTTGCCGATGGCATCAAAGCCGGCGGCGGGCTTGAACAAACTTGGAGCCGCTGCCCAGGATTGACACCCCCCATGGGGCAGAGGGCAGAATAGCCGCACCTGAGGTGAGGGGGAGATTTTCCTGGCAGCTCTCCTCAGAGGCAAAGAACCCTTTGCCCAAAAACTCTATCCCTTCTCCTGCCTGAGACAAGGCCAAGGGGCAGTTTGGTATCCTCTGGTCGCTGCCGGACGGGCTAGGGGCAAACTTCTACACACTGTCTTGCTTTTGGCGGGGCCGATGCGGCCCCCGGCGTACCCAAGTTAGAGAGCTGGGTTGGCTTGTTTTTTCCCTTCTGGGCAGGCCCGGTTTTGGCCGGCTCCTTAGGTTTTCTTGGTTTCCCTGTTAACCCCGAGTAGGTGGTTGGGCTATGGATTCTCCCACCGTCAGCATTTTGAGCGAAATTCCCGAGGAGCTACACGACACCCTCAAAAACTACCTCTCTCGTCACCCCGATTGGGATCAAGATCGGGTCGTAACGGCAGCGCTCTCGTTATTCCTGCTCCAGAGCGGAGACACGGATCGGCGCGCTGCCCGTATTTACTTAGACAGCCTGTTTCGCCGCAACTGAGCCCTCGCAAGGCAAGCGCCGAGGATGGCCCGATTCAGGAGCGGGGGGGTAGGAACGCTCTGTCAAGAACGTCCTATTCACCTGAACTGTTAACCTGAGTAGGGAGATGTCCCGCTGTTGCTGAATACCGGCGGGAAGGGCAAAAAAGGGATCCACCAAGGGAAAAACCGTGCCACAGGGCTTTGGGCGAGGAAAGGGCGACCGGCAGACGGCTGGGCCAAAAGGCCTAGGAAGAGGCTCCGGTCTATCCCCCTTCCCTTCCCCAGAGGCGACCCTGGCGCTGGCCGAGCGCCACCGACAAGCAGGGGATCTGGAGACAGCACTGCACCTCTGCCGGCAGCTTACCCGGGCCCATCCCCACCTGTTCGCCGCCCAGGCGTTGCTGGGATCCCTCTATCTGCAGATGGGGGATCCCCGCCAAGCTTTGACCCCTTTGCAACTGGCGCTGCACCTACGGAGAGATTGGGTGCCGGCCTGGCAGGAGCTGGGCGATGCCTGGATGCTGCTGGGCAACCCGGAGGAGGCGGCGCGCGCCTACAAGCAGGGGCTGGCCTTTGCCCCTAACGACGGGCAACTGCTCTTCCGGTTGGGCAGTTGTTGGCTGGCTTTGGGGAAACGGGAGCAGGCGATTGCAGTGCTGCGACAGGCGGCAGCGGCCCAACCTCCTCAGGCTTATGCGCTGGCAGCTCTGGGCAATGCCCTCCTATTCGACAACCAGCTTGCAGAAGCCGAAGCCTGGTTTCGCCGCGCTCTTGTCCTGGCGCCGCAGGAGGGGCGGATCCTCGTCAACCTCGGCCACTGCCTACACCTGCAAGATCGCCTGGAGGAGGCCGCCGACTGTCTGCTACGGGCCATCCCGCTGCTGCCAGGGGAGGCGCAGCCCCACAACAACCTGGGCACCGTCCTGCAAGAGCAAAACCGACTCGAGGCCGCTATCGAGGCCTATCGGCGCGGCCTGCAGTTGGCCCCCGACTGGCCGGAGATCCACTACAACCTGGGCACGGCCCTGCTCACCCTGGGCCGCTACGAGGAGGGGTGGCAGGAGTACGAGTGGCGGCTGCAGCGCCAGGGAGCGGCCTACCCCTGCTTCCCTTTGCCCCTGTGGACGGGATCCCCCTTGGGCCGGCAGACGCTGCTTGTCTACGCCGAACAAGGGCTGGGAGACACAATTCAGTTCGCGCGCTACCTGCCCCTTTTGGCCGCCGCCCATCCGCAGGCCTCCCTCTATTTCCGCTGCCCTCACTCCCTAGTCGAGTTGCTGCGAGCCTCCTTTCCTCAAGTCCAGGTCATTTCCGATACGGATCCCCTGCCCCCCTTCGACTGGCACCTGCCCTTGCTTAGCCTGCCCCATCGCCTGGGCACCACGCTGGAGACAATTCCCGACCGCATCCCCTATCTGGTTTGTCCCGATGGGAGCTCCGCCTGGCCGGAAGATTGGCCAGAGCTTCCCCAGAGGGGGATAAAGGTGGGGCTGGTGTGGGCCAGTGGCCGCCGCGACGACCTCGCCCTCAGCCGGGTGCAGAGGTTAAAAAGCTGTTCTCTTAACCTCTTCCTCGAGTACCTTAATCTGCCCCAGGTGCAGTGGGTTAGCCTGCAGGTGGGTGAAGATCTAAGCCAGGTAGAACCCCTTCTCAAGCAGCACCAGGTGGTGGAGCTGGGATCCCGTTTCCGGAATTTTGTTGATACTGCTAGGGCAGTTGCCCAGTTGGATCTGGTAATTAGCGTCGATACTGCCGTTGCCCACCTGGCTGGGGCGCTGGGCAAGCCGGTGTGGGTGCTGCTGCCCTTTGCCGCTGATTGGCGCTGGCTACTGCAGCGGCAAGACAGCCCCTGGTACCCCAGGGTGATGCGCCTATTCCGCCAAGAAGCCCGCGGCAACTGGGTTGGTGTGCTGCAACAGGTGCGGGCAGCCCTGGAAGAGCTACTAAGGGGGATCCCGTCCTACTCCTCGCCTTTTGGAACGATGCGCTGAAACAGATAGCCGGTACCGCGGGCTGTCAGGATAAGCTCAGGGTTGCTCGGGTCATCCTCCAACTTGGCCCGCAGCCGCGAGATGTGGACATCCACCACCCGCGTATCCACGTGGCGCTCCGGCGTGTAGCCCCACACCTCTTGCAAAATCTCGGCGCGGGAAAACGGCTCCCCCGACCGGCTGACCAGCAGCTCCAGCAAACTAAACTCCATCCCCGTCAGGCGGATGCGCTCGTCCCGCTTGTAAACCTGCCGCTTGTTGGTATCGATGCGAAGATCCCCCACCTGAATTACCCCTGAGCTGGGGATCCCTTCATGGGACGACCGCGCCACCCGCCTCAGCACCGAACGAATGCGGGCCTCCAGTTCTTTGGGCGAAAACGGCTTAACCACGTAGTCGTCTGCCCCCAGTTCCAAGCCAGTAATGCGGTCGGCCACGTCCCCCAACGCCGTGAGCATGATGATCGGGATGTCGGATTCTTTGCGCAACTCCTGGCAGACCCCGTAGCCATCCAGCTTCGGCATCATCACATCCAGCACCACCAGGTCAGGATCCTGCTTGCGAAAAACCTCCAGCGCCTCCTCTCCGTCGGCAGCAGTAACCACGTCGTACCCGATCATCGAGAGGCGGGTCTCCAAAATGCGGCGGATGCTGGCCTCATCATCGACCACGAGAATCCGTTCTTTGCGCTGGGCTTCCACGGTGCTGCAACTCCTAAACTTCTAAATGAAAAGGATTGGAAAAAATTGAGGTGAGCGCGAACTCGAGGTGGTCAGATGCAGCCTCCTCAGGGGCTCCTCCTGGAGGGGTGGACTCACCCCGGGAGCTGCAACGCTGCCAAACCCTTGTTTGTCGGCAACGGAAACCGCAACCCAAGGATGGAGCTTCAGAAAACAAACACCGAAGGCTCGCCCGGCAGTCGATTCAATCTTGTTAAAAGCGCCAACTTCAACTTCACTTGCTCCTGCTCGGTAGCACAGGTGTGGCACTCCTCCCCAAACGCTACCCCGGTCGACCGCCGCCAAACCTGAGAGGCCTTCGTAAGAAGTTACTAAGAGGTTACTTTCTACCACCCAATTTATCATCCAGAAGCGGCTGCTAACCCGCCTTAACCCTTTATTGTGCAGCTATTTTGCTCGACTTGATACATACCTTCACAACTTCTTCAGGTTGCTGCCAAGCGTTTCGGAATCCTCCTCAGAAAAAGCTGCTGCCGCCACTGGGGATCCCTGGCCACTGGGGGTAGGAGGGAGGGTTTCGGCAACAGGGACAGAGTAGCAACTGGCCAGCAGGCCAGCGGAACGGATTGCGCGGTCGGCATGCAGCTCCAAAACCCGCCGCAACAGACGTTCTGCCGCCAGCCAACTCGCCAGAGGCAGCGCACGCTCGGCCAGCGAGGGCAAGGTCGGGTTGGGCAGGGATCCTAAGGCCTGCAGGACAGAACTGGAGACCCAGGCAACTGGGCTGAGCCGCTGCGCCAGCCGACAAGGATCGCAGACCAGGCCACCCGCGTGGGGAGAGAAGAAAGCCTCACCTGCTAACTCCTCCCCACAGGAGTAGCAGGCTTGTACTGAGGGGGCAACCCCCCCCACCACTAAAAGGTGGTAGAGCCCATGGACAAGGAGCGGCAAAACGGCCTCTGTCGCAGGGGCCTGCTCGATGCGCTCCAGATGCTCCACCAGCAGCACAAACAGCTCTTCCTGGGGCTGGTTGGGCAGGGCCAAAAGCAGGGCCACCTCTGCCAAGTACTGCGCCGCCGTCAGATGGGCCAGGCTGCGGCCAAGACGGGGAAAACTCTGCAGGGTTTCTGCCTGGGCGATGCGCTGGAGACACTGCGAGGGATCCGTTTGGGCCGACCAACGCCCCCGCGCCACCAGCAGATCGTTGACAACAAAGGGCTCCATCCGCCCTCCCCACTTGGAAAGCTGCTTACGGGATCCCTTGGCCACCGCCCGAATCAAGCCCTGCTCGCGGGTCAAAATAGTAATAATCCGATCCGCCTCCCCCAGCGGCATCGCTTTGAGGTTAATACCCGTCACCCGGTAGGTGACCCCGCTCATGGGCCGCCGGCTCCTCTAGCCTCCAGCTCTCGCATCAGCTCCAGCCCCCAGGAGGTGCCGATGCGGCTCGCCCCCGCGGCGATCATCGCCTCCGCCTGCGCCACGGTGCGGATGCCGCCGGAAGCTTTGACTCCCACCCTGCCGCGGCTAAGCTGCCACAGCAGTTGCACATCGGCCGGTGTCGCCCCTCCCATCCAGCCGGTGGAGGTCATCAAGAAGGCAACTCCCGCGTCCATGCAGATCTCGGCGGCCAGCTTTTTTTCCTCGTCAGTGAGCTGGGCAGTTTCCAAAATGGCCTTGACGCAAACCCCCGTTTCTTCCACCAGTTGGGCAATCTCGGCATGGAGGCGATCCAGCTCCCCCGCCTTGAGCCAGGCCAAGTTGATGCGGACATCCAGCTCCCGGCACCCCTGCTCCACCGCCAGTTGAGCTTCGTAGAGCTTGACCTCCGCCGTGTTGGTGCCCAGGGGAAACCCCACCACTGTGCTCACCCGTACTGGCGACCCGTGCAGCCGCTCAACCACCCGCGGCACGTAGCAGGGAGGCACACAAAAGGTGGGGAAGCCATAGCGCAGAGCAATTTCACACCCCTGGTCGATCTCCTCTGGGGTCACCATCGGCAGCAGCAGGGTATGGTCGATGTACTCCGCCAAGTTGATCGGGCCGTCTGCCATGATCGGGCCGTCTGCCAGGCCCTTGGGCTCCAGAGAGAGCATCAGTTGCCAGATCCCACAGCACTACCTCTACTTTAGCCCCAAGGATCCCGGAGAGCAGCCGCAGCAGCCAATCCCCCCTACCCCTGAGATTTCAGCCAATTCGACGCCTCCACGGCAAAGCACAGCATCATTTGATAGTCTGGTTTGGGGGCCACCTGTATCCCCCCTCAACCCTGGCAAGGCATGGCGGAAAACCGGACTGGCGCGTTTGTCGGCGGGCTGCTGTTGGGAACGGCGGTGGGCACGGTCATCGGTCTGCTTTTGGCTCCCCGCAGCGGACGGGAGACGCGGCGACTGCTGAAAAAATCGGCAGAGGCCCTGCCGGAAGTGGCAGAAGACGTGACCACCAGCCTGCAATACCAATCGGAAAAGCTGCTCGACTCCGCCCAAAAAAGTCTGGATGAGGCCCTGCTGCGGCTGCAGCAGGCAGTGGCGGTGGGCAGGGAAGCCATGTTGCAGAAACGGCAAGAGCTGATGCAAGCCCAAAACCTGCGTCCCCTCGCCCGGGAGGAAGCCGACTCAGAAGCCCAAGGTCGGGAGGAGGCGGCGCGATGACCGAGCCGGTATTTTGGTTGGGCCTCTCGGTAGGTCTGGTGGCAGTGGCCATTTTGGCGGTGATCCTGACCCTGTTGCCCGCCGTCATTCAATTGGGTCGAGCCGCCCAGAGCGTGGAACGCTTTTTCGACACGCTGCTGCGGGAGTTACCGCCCACGCTGGAGGCTCTGCGTCTGACCAGCTTGGAAGTGAGCGAGATCGCCGACAGCCTCGACGAAGGGGTCAAGGGGGCCGGACAGGTGGTGAAGCAGGTGAACCGCTCCCTGGAAGGGGCCCGCAAGCAAGCCCGCGGCGCTCAGGTCAATGTCCGCAGCTTTTGGGCAGGGGTACGGGCGGCCTGGCAGGCGCTGTCCAGCGAGACTCCCCCCACCGCCATGGGTAACTCTCAGCTGCGCTCGGGCCAGGCTGGCCGTTCTTTCTCTGCTGCTGTGCCAAGCATTTCCTTGGGAGATATGGGTCTTTCCGCCGGCAAGGCAACACCAGAGGGATCCCAGCCTTCCCAACCCGATGCCGCCAATTCTTAGGAGCTACTTGAGTATTCTCTGGAAGACGGGCACAGGAGGTTGGGGCTCTTGCCCAGGCGGAAGCCGGCCCCAACGGGCATCGGGATCCCAGCGCAGTTGTGCGACATCCTGCAAAGGAAACCCCATCTGCTGCAGGATCTTGAGGCTGAGGTTGGGAATGATGGGCGAAAGGGCCACGGCCACCCAGCGCACGCTTTCCAAAACGGCGTAGAGGATCTGGGCCACCTGCTCGCTTTGCCCTTGTTTGTGCAACGTCCAGGGGGCCTGCTCGTCGAGGTATTTGTTGCTGGCCTGGGCCAAGCTGAGAGCTTTGCGGGCGGCAGAGCTGGGATCCAGCCGCTCGTAGGCGTCGGCCACTGTCGGGGCCAGGCGCTCGGCCAGGGTTTTGAGGGGGTGATCCGCAGGGATCTCGACGGCGGGGATGCGGTAGTCGGGCTGGTATTTTTTGAGCATATTGAGGGTGCGGTTGAGCAGGTTCCCCAGGTCGTTGGCTAGGTCAGCGTTGAGAACCTCGATGAAGCGGCCCTCACTAAAGTCTCCATCCTTGCCCAGCTCAATTTCAGTCAAGAAATAGTAGCGCACGGCATCGGCACCGTAGCGCTGCACCAGCTCAAAGGGATCCAGCGTGTTGCCCAGGCTTTTGCCCATCTTGAGGCCATCTTTGGTGAGAAAGCCGTGGCCAAAGATCTGTCTGGGCAGCGGCAGCCCTGCCGACATGAGCATGGCCGGCCAGTAGATGGCGTGGAAGCGGACAATGTCTTTGCCCACTAGGTGCACATCGGCGGGCCAGTAGCGGCGCAAGGCGTTTTCCAGCGTCGGCTCGTCCTCGGGATCCACGGCGGCGCTGAGGTAGTTGATGAGGGCATCAAACCAGACGTAAAGGGTTTGGCTGGGATCCGCCGGGAAGGGGATCCCCCAGGAGACGCTGGGGCGAGAGATGGAGAAGTCCCGCAGGCCCTGCTTGACAAAGTTGATCACCTCATTGCGGCGGCTTTCTGGTTGAATGAACTCCGGGTGCTCCGCATAGAGGGCTTCCAGTTTTTCCTGGTAGCGAGAGAGGCGAAAAAAGTAGTTTTCTTCGTCTTTCCACTCCACTTTTTTGTTGGGGTGAAGCGGGCAAAATCCGCCTTCTAAGAGCTCTGACTCGTCCTTGAACTCCTCGCAGGCAACACAGTACCAGCCCTGCTGCCGGCCAACGAAAATATCCCCCCGATCCCACACTCGCTGGAAAAACTCCCGCACAATGGCTTTGTGGCGAGGGTCGGTGGTGCGGATAAAGCGGTCGTAGCGGATGTCCAGCAACTGCCAAAGCTGGGCAAACTGGGCCGCGATCTCGTCGCAGTGCTGCTGCGGGGGAAGGCCGCGCTCTTCGGCGGTGCGCTGGATCTTCTGGCCGTGCTCGTCGGTTCCCGTTACCATCAGCACATCCTTGCCCCGCAGGCGATGGTAACGGGCGATGGCATCCGCCGCCAGGGTGGTGTAGGCGCTGCCGATGTGGGGGGCAGCGTTGACGTAGTAGATCGGCGTGGTGATGACGAAGGTGGAATTCGGCATGAGCACTCGCAGCGCTTTCCCCCATGATAAAAGTTGCCGGAAAGTCCGACAGGCCCAGTTACGGGGCGGAGGTGGGATGAAACTTCTGTTCAACCTCAAGGGATGGGGCGGCGGCCTTGTGGGGGCCGGGATCCTGGGCGCCGGGGCGGCTCTGGCCCAGCCCTTGTCGGAAACCCGCATCCCCTGTGAGATCTTCATCGCCGGGGGCGGGCTGGGGGGGGTGGCAGCGGCCTACGAGGCTCTGCAACTGGGCCGACAGGTGTGCATGACCGAGATCACCGACTGGATTGGCGGCCAGGTGAGCGCCCAGGGGGTCTCGGCTTTGGATGAGCGGCCCTTGCAGCGGGAAAACGAGATCTTTCCCCAGGGCTATAGAGAGTTTCGCCGCCGGGTGCGGGAAAAGTACGGCGGTGATCCCAATCCCGGCAAGTGCTGGGTGAGTGTGCTCTGCTTCTCGCCCCAGGTGGGCCACCAGGTCCTGCGGGAGATGGTGGATCCCTATCTGCAGTCGGGGCAGTTGCGGCTGTTTACCGAGACGGTGGTCAAGGACTTGCAGATCGAGGATTACCAAATCCGCAGCGTGCAGGCCATCCGCAACATCCCCAAACACGCCGGCGTCCAGCCGGAGAATCGGGGGGATCTCTCCAGCTACTTTCTGGATTTTTACCGCCTAGAGCCCACCGAGGATTGGGACAAAGAGATCCTGCGCTTTGAGCCGCCGCCAGAACGCCAAGGCAAAACCCTGCCCTGGGTGGTTATCGATGCTACCGAAACCGGCGAGCTGCTGCCGCTGGCGCGGGTGCCCTACCGCCTCGGCACGGATGGGGAAAGCCGCTGGGAGCCCAGCTCCAAGCCCTACAGGGATCCCTACTGCACCCAGGGGTTTACCTACACCTTTGTTATGGAGCGCTCTGCTGTGCCGCAGGTGCCCATCAAGCCCAAGTTCTACAACGACCCGCTGCACGGCCCCTACTACAGCTTTGAACATCCACGCTTTAACTTTGGGATGGTCTTTACCTACCGCCGCATCCGCGGCCAGGTGTTTGGCTTTGGGGAAGAGGCCATCCGGGTGGGGGATCAATCCATGCAAAACTGGACCTGGGGCAACGACTGGCGCATCACCGGGCCGGAGATGAACCTGATTCTCACCCACGAGCAACTGCAAGCCTCAGGCCAACTGGATCCCGGCGGCTGGATGGGGGGCTTGCGGGTGGAGGCGCTGCGGCGGGCCGAGCAGCATGCCAAGGGCTTTTTCTACTGGCTGGTGGCGGGGCGGACGGATTTTCTGTTGCAGCAGGCGGATCCCGACTTTCAAAAAGACTTTTACCTGCGCTATGCCTACCTGCGGGGGCCCGATAGCCCCATGGGAACTGCCAGCGGCCTTTCCAAGTACCCCTACATTCGCGAGTCGCGGCGCATCATCGGTCGGCCCAGCCCTGCCTACCCGCAGGGATTTACCATCTACGAGTCGGATATCACCACGCGAGAATCGGAGCTCAATCGCGGGCGGCCCTTTATTTTCTACGACTCGGTGGGGGTGGGCCAGTACCCCATCGACTTTCACGATTGTCTATTGCCGGATTTTTCCCTGCCCCCCAGCCACAACCAGGATGCCCAGGCCCCCAGCTACCCCTACCAGATCCCACTGCGCGCCCTGATCCCACAGCGCATCGACAACCTCTTGGCCGGCAACAAGAACATTGCCACCAGCCGCATTGCCAGCGCCTCCTATCGGGTGCACCCGGTGGAATGGGCCATCGGCACAGCCGCCGGCCACACGGCCCACTTTGCCCTGGAGCGGGATCTGATCCCGGCGGAGATCCTGCGCGAGCCGCTGCTGGACTTGCGGCTGTTGCCGGCTCTCCAGGCCCAGATCCAGAGCCTGGGCAATCCCATCCAATTTCCCGGCACCACCATCACCGCCACTGAGTGGGCCCAATCTCGCTAGCCTAGAAAGGCAAGGTTGGGAGCTGGCCGATGGATGCTATGGGGGTTGAACTGGGGGGACTGGAGGCGATCCGCCCTTCGTTGTGGGCGGCCACAGCCCTGTGGAGTCTGGGGCTGATGTGGGGCTTGTCGCCGCTGCACCGCCGCCTGCAGGAGGGTTGGGAAAAACAGTTGGCCTGGGATCCCAGCGGAGCTCTGGCCTCTTTGCTCAGCGTCCTTCCTTTCTTGCTGGCAGCAGCGGTGGTGGTGGCCCTCACCGAACTCTCTTTGGGCAACAGCTGGGCCGTCTCCTGGGGTCTGATTGCCTGCGTTGGCGGTGGCCTCTACGAGCTGGGCCGGCGGGACAATGCCCGCTAAGCGCTCTGGGCCGGCCCTCACCCCCAGCCCCTTTGACAACGCCAAGTTAGAGCGACTTGAAGCGATGACCCCCCTCGAAGAAGCGGCGGAAGCGGCGGCTAAGCTGCTGGTGTTTCGGGAAATCTGCGCCCACCCCTTGGCCCTGACCTGGCAGGAGCTCACCCAGGAGTTGATGAGCGGGGATCCCTTGCCCTGCTGGAGAGCCTACGGACGCTGGTTTGAGCTTTTGGCCCAGGAGGGCTTGAGCTGGCGGGAGTGGCTAATCCGAGAGATCCGCTGGGCCGATAACCCTTTCTCGCGGGCGGCGCTTCGACCCCAAGGGATCCCAGCCCCCCTTGTGCAAGCGGCCCGCCACGATCTCCGCTGCCTGCAGATCCTGGCCGATAGCCAGGAGACCATTGCCGAGCAGATGCGGGCGCTGGGCCTGGGGATCCCTTGGCCGGATGGGGAAGGGGAGAGCCCTGGCTGGGATCCGCGCTCTTTTGCCGACTGGGGCCTGAGCCTGGAGGCGCTGATCGCCCACTACCGCCGAGCGGGGGTGGGGCTCTGTGGCCGCTATTGGGCCTTTCGCTGGGGGCCGGCAGGGCTAGAGGGGATCCCCACTCCCGACTTGCCCGACTGGGAAGAGATCTACGGCTATGAACGGCAGAAACGGCAGTTGGCTGCCAACACCGAAGCCCTGCTGCGGGGGGATCCGGCGTTGCATGTGCTGCTCTATGGGGCGCGGGGCACCGGCAAGTCTTCGCTGGTGAAGGCGTTGCTGCGCCGCTACGGTTCCCAGGGGCTGCGCCTTTTGGAGCTGAGACGGGGAGATTTGGGTCAATTGCCTCAGATCTTGGCAGATCTGGGAGGGTGGGGGCTGCCCTTTGTCCTGTTTGTGGACGATCTCTCCTTTGAGGCCGACGAAACTGAGTTTAAGCAGCTCAAGGTGCTCCTGGAAGGAGATCTTGTTCCACCACCGCCCAACGTCCGTCTCTACGCCACCAGCAACCGCCGCCACCTTATCCGCGAGTTTTTTGGCGATCGTCCCAGTCCCCAAGATCAAGAGGTCCACGCCTGGGATACGGTGCAGGAAAAGCTGTCGCTGCGGGATCGCTTCGGCCTTACCCTTACCTTCACCCCTTTTAGCCAAGCTGACTACCTGGCCACGGTAGAACACCTGGCGCAACGGCTGGGCCTCCCGCACCCTTTAGATACCTTGCGCCGCCAAGCCCTCCTCTGGGCGCAACAGCAGAACGGCTTTTCCGGTCGCACCGCCCGCCAGTTCCTGCATGCCTTGCAGGCCGGCCTGGTGGAAGTTGGATAGCCGAAGGCCGGCTGAGGTCTGGAGTTTTCGTCATAGGGACGAACCTGTCGGTTGCTGCAATTGCAAACTCCCCTTCAGGGAAGAGCCGGGGGCGAGGAAGACTACAGCAGCCACTCGGAGGCGCGCTCTCCCACCCCTTGCAAATTCAAAGGAATGGCCACCGCCTTGCCTATGCGGGGTTTCTGACGGGTAGCCTCAATTTCTCGCTGCACCGCTTCCCACACGCCCCACGCCTGCAAATGGGCCATGACAGACTCCAGGCGAGCCAGATACTCGGCCTCGCTCAAGGGGAAAGAGGGCTGCTCCAGGTAGCGCCACATCACCAACAGAACCACCCTGCCCCCCATGCGGCGCAGTTGCACGTCGTAGGAATAGCCCCACTTCTCCCGCAGCAAAGCTTGAAAGTCGGATCCCGTCATGGTCTGGCTCGGATTGGGTTGGGACTGAGCTGGGCCGCAGCAGAAAAACCGCCGCCTCTTCCCTTGCACTTCCTTTAGCTTTGCATTTCTTAATGATATTAGCCAAGGAGCTCGGTTAGGATGATGTCGTTTGTCAACGAACATTAAAACTTCTCAGGTTTGTACTGGCCATTATGACGGAAGCGGTTAGCAACTTCGAGGCACCCCCCATGAGCCGGCGGGTTTTTCTGAATGCCCTCCTCAGCAGCTCGGTGGGGGTGGTGGTGGTGGGCACCCTCTACCCGGTGGTGAAGTATTTTATTCCGCCCTCTTCCGGTGGGGCAGGAGAAGGTGTGATAGCTCAAGATGCTCTCGGCAAGCCCATCAGCGTCAGTGAGCTGTTGGCCACTCACGCCGCCACGGATCGCGTGCTGGCCCAAGGCTTGAAGGGGGATCCCACCTACATTGTGATCGACAACGGGGCGGTGGCCAACTACGGCCTCAACGCGGTTTGCACCCACCTCGGCTGTGTGGTGCCCTGGAACGCGGGGGAAAACCTGTTCAAGTGCCCCTGCCACGGATCCCAGTACGCGGCCAACGGCAAGGTCATCCGGGGGCCGGCTCCCCGCTCCCTGGAGCTGGTGAGCGCCACGGTGGACGGCGACAACGTTCGCTTCAGCCCCTGGCAAGGCCCCGATTTCCGCGAGGCCTGAGGCGTTACGATAGGCTCCAGAGAGACCCCTGTAAGGGGCCACAGCCGGGTCAGAAGTGGGGGAAAAGGCCAGAGAGGTTGCTGCGCTAGTCCTGGCTAGAGCATGAGTTGTGAGCTTTGAGGAGATTGCCCCAAAGGGCTTGCGAGAATTTTGATTGAGATTCTGAGCTAACTTATGAAGCGAATTTACTTGGCCTTGTGTGCGCTGCTGCTGTTGCTGGGGACGGGATCCCGTCCGGCAGCAGCCTATCCGTACTACGCCCAGATGGCCTACGACAACCCGCGCGAGGCCACCGGGAAAATCGTCTGTGCCAACTGCCACCTGAACGCCATGCCTGCCCGTGCCGAAGTGCCGCAGGCAGTTACCCCGGGCCAGGTGTTCACCATCAAGGTCGGGATCCCCTATGACTTGAGCAAGCAACAGGTGTTGGCGGATGGCAGCAAGGGCGGCTTGAACGTTGGCGCTGTGGTGGTGTTGCCAGAAGGCTTCCGCCTGGCCACCGAGGAGGAGATGACGGAGGAGCAGCGCCAGGAAACCGCTGAGACCTACATCACTCCCTACAGCGACGAGAAGCCCAACATTCTCCTGGTGGGTCCCCTGCCCGGCGAGCAGCACCAGGAAATCGTCTTCCCGGTGGTCGCCCCTGACCCGAAGGAGGATCCCTCCGTGGCCTTCATGAAATATCGGGTTTACATTGGCGCCAACCGCGGTCGTGGCCAGATCAACCCCGATGGCAGCCTCAGCAACAACAACGTCTTCCGCGCTCCTGCCACGGGTCGTCTGACAAGCATCGCCACCATCGAATCTGACCTCAGCGATCTGCCGCCTGAGCTGGCCGCCCTGGTGCCGCCCGAATACGAGTTGCCGGGCACGCGGGTGCTCAGCTTCGAGACTGAAGGCGGACTGAAGCACTTGGTGGTGCCGCCGGGGCCGGAGTTGGTGGTTAACATTGGCGACAGCGTCCAAGAAGGGGATCCGGTTACCAACAACCCCAACGTGGGCGGCTTTGGCCAAGTGGAGCGGGATCTGGTGGTGCAGAACCCGGAACGGGTGAAGTGGTTGGTGGCCTTCCTGGCAGCGGTGGCCATCACCCAGCTTCTGCTAGTGCTCAAGAAAAAGCAAGTGGAGCTCATCCAGGCGGCAGAACTTTTGGGCTAGCTTGCGCACTTATTCTTCGCGAGAGTCTTCCCAGCACCTCGGAGCCAGCCGGGGTGTTTTTTTAGGGAATCCTCAGCTCTCCCGCTATCACCAGCACCGCCTGCCCGGCAATCTCCACCCGAGTGCCGAGATCGCGACACCACAGCTCGCCTCCCCGCGCCGAGAGCTGGCGGGCTTTGAGCTCAGTCCGGCCCAGGCGCTGCGACCAATAGGGTGTCAACAGGCACTGGGCAGACCCGGTCACCGGATCCTCCGGGATCCCCAACTGGGGGGCAAAAACACGACAGACAAAATCTGGCTGGTCTTCTAGATCCCCTCCCGAGGCAGTGACGATCAACCCAGAAACAGGCAGTGCCTGAACCCGCTCCCAATCCGGCTGCAGCTGCTGCACCTGCTGGGCCGAAGTCAGCACCGCTACCCCCATGCTGCCGCGGTACAACTCCAGAGGAGGGATCCCCAATGCCGCAGCCACCTGCTCTTGGCCTTCCGGCCAGGGTTGCGGGAACTGGGCGGGAAAATCCATCGCCAGCCGCTCCCCCTGCCGCCGCACCTGCAGCCGGCCACTGCGGGTGGAAAAGGCCACCCCCTGAGCTTCCGGGTGAATCTCGGTCAAGAGCACATAGGCGCTGCCCAACGTGGCATGGCCACAGAGTTCTACCTCCGTGGTGGGAGTAAACCAGCGCAGCCCATAGTGGGGAACCTCGCCTTCGGATCCCTGGGGAAGTAAAAAAGCCGTCTCCGACAAATTGTTCTCTGCGGCAATGGCCTGCATCAGCGCCTCTGGCAACTCCTGGGGCAGCAGACACACCGCCGCGGGGTTACCTGCAAAAGGCACTGCCGTAAACGCATCCACCTGAAACAACGGGATCCACACCTTCTCAACCCAGCCCAACTCAGGCCATGATCCCACACCGGCACCAAAAGTAGGGGGATCCGCACCCCGACCGTACCCGCCAAAAGCGGGATCCCACCGACAAAGGCTATTGTCAGGCCAGAAAGTTGGCTGATAAACTAGCACTCGTAAGTCGAGAGTGCTAAGTCGCTTCCCCTCGGGAAGCGGAATTAATGGAAAGAGGAGGACATTCGTCATGGCTGCAGTGGCTCTTAACGTCTCTACCCTGAAGCCGCTGGGCGACCGCGTGCTGGTCAAAATCGCTCAGCAGGACGAGAAAACCGCAGGTGGGATCTTCTTGCCGGACACTGCCAAGGAAAAGCCCCAGGTGGGGGAAGTGGTTGCTGTTGGCCCTGGCAAGCGCAACGACGAGGGCAAGCTGATCCCGATGGAACTGAAAGCCGGCGACAGAGTGCTCTACTCCAAGTACGCCGGCACGGAAGTGAAGCTGGGCAGCGATGAGTACGTGCTGC
Organism: Synechococcus sp. RC10A2; assembly: GCF_047502605.1. NCBI lineage: Bacteria > Bacillati > Cyanobacteriota > Cyanophyceae > Synechococcales > Synechococcaceae > Synechococcus > Synechococcus sp. RC10A2. The sequence continues at coordinate 4,509 of NZ_JANSHP010000090.1, read as the reverse complement.
TGGCCGAGCGGGATATTCTCGCTATCGTTCAGTAATTTTCAGTCCTTCAGCGATCGATCCTCTACATCGCCCTTAGTTCATTCAGCGATCGATCCTCTACATCGCCCTTAGTTCATTCACGTCTGAGAGGTTGAGTATGGCCAAGTCGATCATTTTTAGCGAAGAAGCCCGTCGTGCCCTTGAACACGGCATGGACATTTTGGCGGAAGCTGTAGCCGTTACTCTCGGCCCCAAAGGGCGCAACGTCGTCCTGGAGAAGAAGTTTGGCGCACCCCAAATTGTTAACGATGGGGTAACCATCGCCAAAGAGATCGAGCTGGAAGACCACATTGAAAACACTGGCGTCTCCTTGATCCGTCAGGCGGCTTCCAAGACCAATGACACGGCTGGGGACGGCACCACCACCGCCACCGTCCTGGCCCACGCCATGGTTAAAGAAGGGCTGAAAAACGTGGCCGCCGGCGCCAACCCGATTGCCCTCAAGCGCGGCATCGACAAAGCCGTGAAGTTCCTGGTGGACAAGATCGCCGAACATGCCCGCCCGGTGGAAGACTCCAAAGCCATTGCCCAGGTGGCGGCCATTTCCGCCGGCAACGATGAGGAAGTGGGCCGCATGATCGCCGAGGCCATGGACAAAGTGGGCCGCGAAGGGGTGATCTCCCTGGAAGAAGGCAAGTCCATGACCACTGAGCTGGAAGTGACGGAGGGGATGCGCTTTGACAAAGGCTACATCTCCCCCTACTTCGTCACCGACACGGAGCGGATGGAGGCGGTTCTGGAAAACCCCTACATCCTGATTACCGATAAGAAAATCACCCTGGTACAAGACCTGGTGCCGGTGCTGGAGCAAGTGGCCCGCGCCGGTCGTCCGCTGCTGATCATCGCCGAAGACATCGAGAAAGAAGCCCTGGCCACTCTGGTGGTGAACAAGCTGCGGGGCGTGCTGAGCGTGGTGGCGGTGAAAGCGCCTGGCTTTGGGGATCGCCGTAAGGCCATGCTGGAAGACATCGCCATCCTCACTGGCGGTGAGGTCATCAGCGAAGAGCGCGGCCTGAAGCTAGAGAACGCCCGTCTCGACTCCTTCGGCTCGGCCCGTCGCGTCACGGTAACCAAAGACCACACCACCATCGTGGCGGAAGGCAACGAAGCGGCTGTCAAAGCCCGCTGTGAGCAAATCCGTCGCCAAATTGAAGAAACCGACTCCACCTACGACAAAGAAAAACTGCAAGAGCGCCTGGCCAAGCTCTCCGGCGGTGTGGCGGTGATCAAAGTGGGCGCGGCCACCGAAACTGAGATGAAGGATCGCAAGCTGCGCCTGGAGGACGCCATCAACGCCACCAAGGCGGCGGTGGAAGAGGGGATCGTCCCCGGCGGCGGCACTACCCTGGCGCACCTGATGCCGGCGGTAACGGAGTGGGCGCAGGCCAACTTGTCCGGCGATGAGCTGGTAGGGGCCATGCTGGTTGCCCGCGCGCTGGGCGCTCCGCTGCGCCGCATTGCCGAGAATGCCGGCCAGAACGGCTCGATCGTGCTGGAGCGGGTGAAAGAGAAACCCTTCACGGTGGGTTACGACGCCCAGAACGACGCCTATGTGGATATGTTTGAGGCGGGCATCGTTGACCCGGCCAAAGTCACTCGCTCTGCCCTGCAAAACGCCGCCTCGATTGCCAGCATGGTGCTCACCACCGAGGCCATCGTGGTAGACAAGCCGGAGCCCAAGAGCAACAAGCCCGCTGGCGGTGGCGGCGGCGTGGATGACTACGACTACTAATCTTCGGGCAGGAAGAGGCAGAGGCTTCGCCAGCTAGCGGAAAGTCTGCTGCCTTGTCAGAGCAACCATCTTCCGGGATCCCGGCTGGGATCCCTTTATTCTTGGGCATTTCCCTCTCCCAGGCGTCCGGGGGGTGAGGGCGAGCCATCCTACTAACGGAAGGAGAAGGCGGCGTGGCACGGTTAATCTGCATTGGCCTAGACCTGGCCTGGTCGGCCCGCAACCCCTCTGGCGTGGCAACGCTGGAGGTTGAGAGCGGGGATCCCCAAGCCCCGAACCTGACGGGCCACCTGCGGGACAACCGCCTCTTGCAAACCGACCAGGAGATTGTGGACTTCATCCAAGCCCAAGCGGGAGGGGATCCCTGCCTGGTGGCGGTGGATGCCCCCCTGCGCGTCCCCAACCCCAGCGGCCAGCGGCGGGCGGAAGCCGAGCTGAACCGGGTGTTTCGCGCCTATGCCGCTGGCGCCCACCCGGCCAACCGCCGCCTCTTGGCCAAAAACGGCCAGGTGCGAGGGGAGGCCCTGGTGCAAGCTCTCTCCCGTTATGGCTTTCGCGAGCAGGCCAGCATCGAGCAGGGATCCCTGGCCCGGCAGATCACCGAAGTCTTCCCCCACAGCGCCATGGTGAGCCTGTTTGGCCTCAGCCGCAGCCTCCCCTACAAAGCGCGTCCCCGCCGCACCTGGCTGCAACGAGAACAGGCGTGGCGGCTGTACCAGCAACATCTGCGCGCCTTGGCCAGCGCCGATCCGTCTCTGCAAGGCCACGAGCCCCTGCTCCAAGTGGAGGTGGGATCCCTTAGGGGCCGCCAACTCAAAAACTACGAAGACCAAGTCGATGCCTTAATGTGCGCCTACATCGCCCTCTACGGCTTCCGCTGGGGATCCGAGCGCTGCCACAGCTTCGGCAACCTGCAAGAAGGCCACATTTTCACTCCCCTGCCCCCCTCATTGCAAGGGAAGAGCCCTGTTTCCTCGCCGGAAACTCCACAAGGGCTTTAACTCGGGCGAGGGTATGGCTTCTGCCAGACCGGCCAGACTTCCGTTGAGGCAGAGACAAGCGAAGCTAAACCGGAGGGAAAACCCGGCTCTTGCTAGTCTCAAATCACACGTTGGCGGCATGATAGGAAGAAGGGATCCTGTCAGAGGGGAGGGAAATGAACGCACAACTGGGGCGCAATCGGCAGGCAAGACGCGCTTACGGGCTGGATGAGATCGCGCTGGTGCCGGGCAGGCGAACCCTGGATCCCAGCCTGGTGGATACCCACTTCACCCTGGGAGGGATCCAACGGCCCATCCCCATCATCGCCAGCGCCATGGACGGCGTGGTGGACGTCAAGATGGCCATCTTGCTCTCCAAGCTGGGGGCAATGGGCGTGCTCAACCTGGACGGGATCCAAACCCGCTACGCCGATCCCGACGAGGTGCTGGATCAGATTGCCGCGGTCGGCAAAGACGAGTTCGTTCCCCTGATGCAGCGCCTCTACAGCGAGCCGGTCAAGCCGGAGCTGATCCAAGAGCGCATCCGCCAAATCAAAGCGGCCGGCGCCATCGCGGCCGCTAGCTGTGTGCCCGCCCACGCAGCTGAATATGGCCCCCTGGTGGCGGAAGCAGGCGGGGATCTGTTCTTCGTCCAGGCCACCGTGGTTTCCGTCCACCACAAGGTGCCTGAAGGCATGCAAAAGCTGGATCTGGCCGCCTTCTGCCGCTCCATGCCCATTCCCGTGGTGGTCGGCAACTGCGTCACCTATGATGTCGCCCTGGAGCTGATGCAAGCGGGAGCCGCAGGAGTCCTGGTGGGCATCGGCCCCGGCGCTGCCTGCACCTCCCGCGGCGTGCTGGGGGTGGGAGTACCTCAGGCTACCGCCATCGCCGACTGTGCAGCCGCCCGCGACCAGTTCTTGACGGAAAGTGGCACCTACGTTCCCATCATTGCCGACGGCGGCTTGGTAACCGGCGGGGATATTTGCAAGGCCATCGCCTGCGGAGCCGACGCCGTGATGATCGGATCTCCCTTGGCCCGTGCTCAGGAGGCGCCGGGTCGCGGCTTTCACTGGGGCATGGCCACCCCCAGCCCCGTTTTGCCCCGCGGCACCCGCATCCGCGTGGGATCCACCGGCACCCTGGAAGAGATCTTGTGCGGCCCCGCCCGCCTGGACGACGGCACCCACAACCTCTGGGGTGCTCTGCGCACTAGCATGGCCACCCTGGGGGCTGCCAATCTCCGAGAAATGCAGCAGGTGGAGATCTGCATCGCCCCCTCCCTCCTGACCGAGGGCAAGGTGTACCAGAAGGCGCAGAGCTTGGGTATGGGGAAATAGTCCTTTGGGAATGCTAAACTCGGTGGACTGGGATCCCTCGGGGGCGGTTAGCTCAGCGGTAGAGCGCCTGCCTTACAAGCAGGATGTCACTGGTTCGAGTCCGGTACCGCCCATCCCCACCGGAGCTTGCAGCTTGAGAGCTCTGTCTCAGTTTGAGATACACCCGCTAGCCAGAGCCGGATCCCTGAGGTAGAGTAGTGGATATCGAGCCTCGATCATCTACCGCAGTTGGGTCTCGCATTGAGTCTCGCGCAGAAAGTGTGTAAAGTGGTAGACGATGTGGACTTCGGCTGTATCATGTCTTCCCAGAGTCCGCGATTGCCAGGCTCGTTGTTGAGGTAGGCAGTTTGTCGCTTCTATGAGGACATCCCTACAGCCAAAAAGGTGTGAGGAAAAGAACAAGGAGAGAAACATGCCC
>NZ_JANSHP010000089.1:0-4309 GCF_047502605.1 Synechococcus sp. RC10A2 | reverse complement strand
TTTCTCTCCTTCCTCTTGAATACCTGTACCCTATTTTAAATTAAAAGGCTGTAAGTCCGAAGTAAGCAGAACTTTGAGGTTATGCCTCAAAGGACTGTCTAGGGGCGTCTTGACAGCGCCTTCGCGAGTCCATTTGGGTGGGAGTGTCAAATCCCACGCTGAGGTCTCAGGCTTCTGCCATAGTGGAATTGGTCTTTTGTTGCTCCGTCTCTATGCTCAACTACCCGCCCAGCCATCCGGATCCCACTGTTGTCGACTTCTACCATGGGCAAGCGGTGCCGGATCCCTATCGCTGGCTGGAGGATCTGGATTCTGAGCAGACGCGAGCTTGGATCGAGGCGCAAAACCGCCTAACTTTTGACTACTTGCAGCGGATCCCGGCCCGGCAGCGGCTTCTGGAGCGCCTGAGGCAACTGTGGAACTACGAAAAATACAGCCAGCCCTTCAAAGAGGGCAACCGCTACTTCTACTTCAAAAACGACGGCCTGCAAAACCAGAGCGTTCTCTATACCCAAGAAAGCCTGGAGGGAGAGGCGCGGGTTTTGCTAGATCCCAACACCCTCTCGGAAGACGGCACGGTGGCCCTCTCAGGGATTGCCATCAGCCGCGACGGGCGCTACCTGGCCTATGGTCTCTCCCGCTCCGGCTCCGACTGGCAGGAGTGGAAGGTGCGGGATATCGAAACGGGAGAAGACCTGCCGGATCACCTGCGCTGGATTAAATTCTCCGGGGCCAGCTGGACGCTGGACGGGCAGGGATTTTTCTACAGCCGCTACGACGAGCCGGCCCCTGGCAGCGAGTACGAAAGCGCCAACTACTTCCAAAAACTCTACTACCACCGCCTGGGCACCCCCCAGTCGGAAGATCTCTTGGTCTACCACCGCCCTGACCAAAAAGAGTGGGGCTTTGCCGGCGGGGTTACCGAAGATGGAGACTACCTAATCATCTCCGTCTGGCGGGGCACGGATCCCAAAAACCTCCTCTTCTACAAAGACCTGCGGGATCCCAGCTCGCCGGTGGTGGAGCTTATCCGCGAGTTCCAGGCCGAGTACGCCTTTGTCGGCAACGACGGCTCCCGCTTTTGGCTGTTGACGGACCTCCAGGCTCCCCGGCGGCGACTGGTGGCCATTGATCTCGACAACCCAGGTCAGTTGCAAGAGGTGATCCCCGAAGCCGAGGAGACCCTGCAGGGAGTTAGCCTAATCCACAACCAGTTCGTTGCCTTCTACCTCAAAGACGCCCACACCCAGATCCGGACCTTTGCTTTAGACGGCACCTACCTGGGGGAAATCCCCCTGCCGGGGCTGGGATCCGCCAGCGGCTTTGGCGGCAAGCGCCACGACACCGAGACCTTCTACACCTTCACCAGCTTTACCACTCCCCCCACCATCTACCGCTACGACTTCACCAGCGGCCGCAGCACCCTCTTCCGTCAGCCCCAGGTGGATTTCGATCCCCAGGCCTATGAGGTGCAGCAGGTGTTCTACGCCAGCCAAGACGGCACCCGCATCCCCATGTTCCTTGTCCACCGCCGCGGCCTAGCGCGGACAGGGGATCACCCCACCCTGCTGTACGGCTACGGCGGCTTTGGCATCTCTCTGACCCCCAGCTTTTCGGTGGGCCTGGTGGCCTGGCTGGAGATGGGAGGGGTTTACGCCCAGCCCAGTTTGCGCGGCGGCGGCGAATACGGGGAAGCCTGGCACCAAGCGGGCACCAAGCTCAACAAGCAAAAGGTCTTCGACGACTTCATTGCCGCGGCTGAGTGGCTCATGGCCAACGGCTACACCAACCCCTCCAAGTTGGCCATCGCCGGCGGCAGCAACGGCGGCCTCTTGGTGGGGGCCTGCCTGACCCAAAGGCCGGATCTCTTTGCAGCAGCCCTCCCCGCCGTGGGGGTGTTCGACATGCTGCGCTTTCATAAGTTCACCATCGGCTGGGCCTGGATTTCCGAGTACGGATCCCCGGAAGACCCGGAGGAATTCAAGGCCCTCTACGCCTACTCCCCCCTGCACAACCTCAAGCCCGGCACCGCCTACCCCGCCACCCTGATCACCACGGCAGATCACGACGACCGGGTGGTGCCCGCCCACAGCTTCAAGTTTGCCGCCGCCCTGCAGGCGGCCCAGGGGGGATCCCAGCCCATCCTCATTCGCATCGACACCAAAGCCGGCCACGGGGCCGGCAAGCCCACTGCCAAGCTCATCGAAGAGACCGCCGACCGCTGGGCCTTCTTGGTGCAGGTGCTGGGGATCCAAGCGGGCTAGCGACTCCGCGCCGGCAACCCCCTAGGCCCCAGGCCCACCCGACCGGCATAGACGGCCGCTTCCCCCAGCTCGTCTTCGATGCGCAGCAGTTGGTTGTACTTGGCGATGCGCTCGCTGCGGCAGAGGGATCCGGTTTTGATCTGGCCGGCGCGGGTGGCCACCGCCAGGTCGGCGATGGTGGTGTCTTCTGTCTCACCGGAGCGGTGGCTGATGAGGGTGCGAAAGCCCGCCTGAACGGCCAGTTGAATGGTCGAGACCGTCTCTGTCAGGGTGCCGATCTGGTTGAGCTTGATCAAAATGGCGTTGGCAGCGCCGCTGTCGATGCCTTTCTGCAGCCGGGCCGGGTTGGTTACAAACAGGTCGTCCCCCACCAGTTGCACCCGGGATCCCAAGCGGGCGGTCATGGCCTGCCAGCCGGCCCAATCTTCTTCCGCCAGCCCGTCTTCCAGGGAGAGGATGGGATAGTTGGCCAGCAGTTGCTCGTAGTAGTTCACCATCTGCTCGGCGCTGCGGGCTTTGCCCTCGAAGTGGTACTGCCCATCCTGCAGCAGCTCGTTGGCCGCCACGTCCAAGGCCAAGGCGATATCCTCCCCTGGCCTGTAGCCCGCCTGTTCAATAGCCGTCATCAATAGATCCAAAGCTGCGGCGTTGGAGTCGAGGTTGGGGGCAAATCCGCCTTCATCCCCCACCCCCGTGAACAGTCCCCTCTGCCGCAGCACTTGTTTTAGGGCTGCAAACACCTCGGCTCCGTAGCGCAGCGCCTCGCGAAAGCTGGGTGCTCCGATGGGCACGATCATAAATTCTTGAATATCGAGGTTGTTGTCGGCGTGGGCGCCGCCGTTAAGCACATTCATCAGCGGCGCCGGCAGCAGGTTGGCAAAGGGTCCACCCAGGTACCTGTACAAAGGCAGGCCCACTGCACTGGCAGCCGCCTTAGCTGTAGCCAAAGAAACTGCCAAGATGGCATTGGCTCCCAGTTGCGACTTGTTGGGGGTGCCGTCCAGATCGATCAGCAACTGGTCGATGCGGGCCTGGTTGAGGGCATCTTCCCCTCGCAGCTCCGACTGGATGGGGCCGAGGATGTTTTCCACTGCCCTCAGCACACCCTTGCCCCCGTAGCGCTTGGGATCCCCGTCCCGCAGCTCGTGGGCCTCAAAAGTGCCGGTCGAAGCGCCACTGGGCACCTGGGCCAAGCCGGTTGCCCCATTGGCTAGGCCCACCAAAGCTTCTAAGGTCGGCTGCCCCCGGGAGTCGAGGATCTCATGGGCGGTAATCCACTCGATGGCCGTTTCCACAGTTGCACCTCAGCAATTGGCTAGACAGTTCTGGCCGAAGCCAGATTGCCAATAGACTAGTGGATTTTTGCCCCCGGATCCCTTTGGCTTCCGGAAAACTTTAATGGGCACAGGCGGCACAGTTGCTTTCGGTCTGAGCTAGGAACAGGCAGGGAGTAGCTGAGAACATAAAGCCCTATCTCCGTCCACAGCTTCAGATGTCTCGACATCTCCTCTGGGCTCCTTACCCCTTGGCTGGGCCAACTCTGGCTTGATTGAAACTAATCTCAAGAAAAAAGAGATTTTTTATCACTAGCTGCCACGGAATCCCTTGCTTAAACCCGGCCCTTCAGGAACAACTACCGCCTACGAGAGCCGCAGCCTGCGAAGTCAATCCAGCTTTTAACAAAACTTAATCCTAAGTATATTGATATCTTTTCTCAAGAAGCTTAGAGTAGACTACAGCTTAAAGTTGAGATTTACTATCAATAATTGGTTGTATGGCTCGAAAGGATGTGTCCGTGCGGCCAGAGGCAGCTCTGGGGCAAAGTCTCTGGCCTTTTCCTAAAAAAGCTTGTTTAGCAACGCAAAAGAGCGGGGATGACAGCGACAACATTGAGGGCAAGAAGGGGGATCTAACTTGCAAAAGTAGATCCCCTAGGGGGCGGGCAACGCCCGTTTGACTGATCTTTTTGGCTGCTGGGGGCGCATGTGGCCCATGCAGCGAAAAATGTTTTGCTGTAGCCGAGAACAGCTCCTGGTGCGTATAGC
>NZ_JANSHP010000088.1:0-46693 GCF_047502605.1 Synechococcus sp. RC10A2 | reverse complement strand
AAAGTTGCATCCAGCTTTGTGGCTTGCGAGGCAGATACCTTGAGCTTGCAGAAGACAGTCAGGACTTGGGTCATGCAGGTTATATTAGGCGCTATCCCTCCCCACCGTATAGACGATGGGGAATCCCGCGCGTTTTCTTGAAATAGAACTGACCGCGCGGCCACTGTCGGTGGCGGAAGCAATGCGGGAAATCCGGGATCCTGTATCGGCCATGGCCCAGAAGCTGCCGATGCTTTTGGCCGTAGAGGTGCCCAGGGGAGATTCTACTGTCTCAGAGTCGGGGGATTTCTCCTGGGAAGCGATCAACACCGCCGCTTCCCCACCCTGCCGGGCTACCGCTGGAGTGGAAGGTTCCAGCGTGGGCTGAGAGGCTTCTGCTGGGCAGGTGAAAGATGACTGCGGCGGCCTCTTGCCAGGGGAGGTTTGTGGGGCCTTGCCTGTCCTGACGGCAGGGGGTACGGGAGGAGCCTTGCCGGCGATCTTTCCCCATAAAGCCTGGAGGAGTTGCCACATGGCTAAGTTGGCTCCTGAGCGAAAGGGCAGCGAGGGATGGTGCTATCCTGCCATGCTCTGACCTGAGAATCCACCCCCTCTGCAAGCCTTGCTAGAGCAAAGTCATAACGAGTATGATTAAGGAGCTTACCTAGGGAGAGAATTCACCATGGCGCAAATTCGCGAGATTCCCTTGGCCCAAATTCGTCGCCCCTTGCCGCGGCAGACGGATCCGGAGAAGGTGCGGGCACTGATGGCTTCCATCGAAGCAATCGGGCTGCAGGAGCCGATCGAGGTTTTGGAAGTGGAGGGAGAGTACTACGGGTTCTCGGGCTGCCACCGCTACGAGGCATTTGTCCGCTTGGGTAGGGAGCGGATTCCTTGCCGGGTGCGCAAGGCAACGCCTGCCGTCTTAAGACTCCACCTAGCCTAGAAGGGATCCCTCTCTCCCAACCTATTTTTTGTCGCTCGACTCTTCCCGGGGGATGTAGCCCCGTTCGTAGGCAAAGCGCACCAGTTGGGAGCGATTTTCCAGAGAGAGCTTGCTGAGAATGTTGGTCAAGTGGGTCTGCACGGTACGCGGACTGATGAACAGCTTCTCGCCAATTTGCTTGTTGGTGAGGCCGCGGATCACTTCCCGGAACACCCGCTCTTCGGCAGGGGTGAGGGGGAGATCTGCCAAGGTGGGACGGGGGGCAGCTTCAGCTTTGGCCTGGGTCTGCTGCTGGATTAGGCGCAGAATCTCCAACTGGGTGCGGCGGGCTCGTTCGATTTGCGCCTCGATCTTGGCCACCAGCTCCAGCGGCTCGAAGGGCTTGATGATGTAGTCGTCGGCTCCCCACTCGTAGCCCTGAACGCGGTCATCCAGCTCGCTGCGAGAGGAGAGGAAGATGAAAGGAACGAGTTCGCCGCCCCGCTGTTGGCGCAGTTGGCGGCAAAACTCGAAGCCATCCATTTCCGGCATCACCACATCCGATACCACCACATCCGGCTGCTCTTGGGCAAACAGGCGCAACCCTTCTACACCCGAAGCGCCTGTACAAACCCGATAGCCGTGCTGGGTGAGGTGGCGGCTCAGCACCTTTAAGGAGAGGGGATCGTCATCTACGACCAATACGCGCTTCATGATGACCGGGGAGAGGCTGTTGAGGAATGGTTGAGGCGTAACAGAGGGATGACTTGAGGGCAGTGTTCAACCCTTGCCGCAAGATTGAAGTTTAGACAGGGATACTGGCAGTCAACTATAGATAGATCCTTGCCCCATGATAGTTTCGGAAGCGGTCTGGCTGCCGGCTCAGGCGGACTGGGCCTAAGCTCCCATCCCGGAGTAGTGTTGCAAACCCTTGCGCCACAGCCAGCGGTTGACCAGCCAAAACAGAACCAGCCAGGCCAGGCCCATGGCAAAACCGCGCGGGATATCTTGCGGGATCCCCACCCAGAGGCTGGCGGGAAAATGCACCAAGTAGGGAAAGGGCGTCCAGGCCAAGGCCTGACGCACCGCCGGCGGAAACACCTCCAGAGGGGCGATCACCCCTGAGAGAAATAGGTACACCAAAAAGTGGAATTGCTCCAAGGCCGATATTCGCTCCACCCAAAAGGCCAGCAGCGCCAGGGTGTACTGCATGAGAAAGCGCAGGGCAAACGCCAACAAAATGGCCAGGGATCCCAGCGCCACTTGTTGCCAAGACGGGATCCAAAAAGCGCGGGGGTAGAGCAGGAAAAAGAGGGCAATCAAAGCCACGGTAAAGGGGAGGCGGGCCAGGCGTTCCATCAGGTGGCTGGCCACATGGTGCCAAGCGGGATCCAGAGGCTGCAACAGAAGGGGCGAGAGTCTTCCCTCCACCACCTCCCGCTCAAAGTCCCAGATTACCCAGATGATGCTGAACTGGCGCACCAGGAACACGGCCAGGAAATAGCGGATGAACTCTAGGGAAGACAGCGAGAAATCTCCTGAACGGGCCGCCTCGCTCCAGAGCCCCATCATGATCAAGGGCAGGGATCCGGCCAAGGCCCACAGGAGCAGCTCCGCCCGGTACTCCAGCATGTAGGCGTAGTAGGCGGCAAAGAGCGCGCTCAGCTTGCGAAAAAAGGCGTTCATTGAGGTTCTGAAGGGGCAAGGGGGTACAAGGTGGGCAACAGGCTGGCCAAATTGACCACCGCCCCCACCACGACAATGGCGGGCGGCGCCGCAGGCGAGGGCTGACCGGCCAGAGACTCCAAACGGAGCAGATGAATCTCTTGCTCCGGGGTGGTGCCCCAGCGGATCAAGGCGACTGGGGTAGCGGGATCTTTTCCTCCCGCTAACAATTCGGCAGCGATGTAGCCGAGGTTGTGCATGCCCATGTAGATCACCAAGGTTTCTACGGCCTCGGCTAGGGCACGCCAATTGACCTGGGGGCGGTATTTGCCTGCCGCCTCGTGGCCAGTAACAAAAGCAACCGAGGAGCTGAGGTCGCGATGGGTGAGGGGGATCCCGGCATAGGCGCTGGCGGCCATGCCCGCTGTAATTCCCGGCACCACCTCCACCGGGATCCCGGCCTGCACCAGGGCCAGCATCTCCTCTCCCCCCCGCCCAAACATGAAGGGATCCCCGCCCTTGAGGCGCACCACCACGGCTGCCGTCTGGGCTTTCTCGATCAGCAAGGCGGTGATCTGTTCCTGAGGAAGGGTGTGGGCGCCGCAGTGTTTGCCGGCGTAGATCCGCTCTGCTGTGGGCGGGATCAAATCCAAAATGGGGGATCCCACCAGGGCATCGTAGATGACCACGTCCGCATGGGCGAGCAGGGCCTTGCCCTTCACCGTCAGCAGTCCCGGATCCCCAGGTCCTGCCCCCACCAGATACACTTTGCCCATCTCGAGTCCCAATGGTTTTCCGGAGATATCTATTCTGCTGGAACAGGACAGTTTTGACCAACCAACTCTACTTCCAGGTCAGACAGGCCGTCTGCAGGGTCTCCTGAATGGCCTGCACCAGTTGGGGATCCCGCCAGAGGGGCGGCTCCACCGTGATCTGCAACAAGGGCCATTCTCGCTGCAGCCGCTGAGCCTGTTCCTGTAAAGCGCGCAGCAGACCGCCCGGAAAGAGAAAAAACGGCAGCACCCGCAGGCGATACTGGCCGAGGCGCAGGCAATGGATTACGGCCGCTTCCAGTGTGGGGGGCTGGGCGGCAAAAGCCACATGCAAGCGGATTCCGGGCAAGCGCTGTTCCAGAGCTTGGATCCCGGCCTGGAGCTGGGCGGCAAATCCCGGCAGGCGGCTGCCATGGCCAAACAGGATCCAGCCGTGGGTCAGTTCCCCCAACCGCTGCGCCGCTGCCACCCGCGCTGCCACCAGATCAAGCAGGGCTGGATGCTGGCCAATCGGCGGTGTCAACAGCAGCTTCAGGTGCGGCCAGCGAGCTTGAACCTGCTCCAGGGCAGCCGGCAAGTCCTCCTCCACATGGGATCCCCCGCCCATAAACAGCGACAGCAGCACCACCGGCCCCTCCAGGCGGGCTGTCAGGTGTCTGTGAATCTGCTCCGCCAGGCTCAGAGGCTGACCTTCCAACTGGGCCAGCTCCACCGGTTGAGGAGCCAGCCGCTGCCGCACCCGGGCCAGCAAATCCGCCGCCGCTTGCTGGTATTCGGGATCCCGGCTGCCGTGACAAACCAAAAACACCAGCGGGGCTGAGGACATGGCAGCAGTCAGGGATCCAGACGCAACTGTTCTATTTTGCTACTTGGAAAGGTTCCGGCAACGTCTCGCACCGCATCTGCGCGTATGATTTGATAAAGTACACACCTCCTTTTCAGACTCGTCGGCCCTTTCCCAGGATTTCATGTCATTTGAGAATCGTTCTACCACCCCCGAACTGTTGATCCATGTCTTGCGGGAGGGGTTGACCGAATCCATCCATCATTGCCAAGCGGTCGTGGCCGATAGCCGCGGGCGATCCCTGGCCATGGCCGGCAAGAGCACCACCCCTGTTTTTGCCCGTTCTGCGCTCAAACCCTTCCAAGCGCTGGCCATGCTCTCCACCGGCATCCGCGAGCGCTATCGCCTCAGCGAGAAAGACATCGCCATTATGTGCGCCTCCCATCAGGGCACCACGGCCCATGCGCGGCAGGTGTTCAGCATGCTCTGGCGGGCCGATCTGTCTCCCGATTTGCTGGTCTGCCCCACCCCACCCGGCAAGCCCAGCCCCCTCTGCCACAACTGCTCCGGCAAACATGCCGGCATGCTCCTGGCCAGCCGCGCTCAGAACTGGACTCTGCAGGACTACGCCCAGCGGCAACACCCCGTCCAGGCCCTGGTGCGGGCCAAGTTGGCCGACTTGTTGCAAATGCCCTCAGAAGAGTTTTTGTTTGCTCGTGACGACTGTGGCGTGCCCACCTACCAGCTACAACTCAACCACCTGGCTTCCCTATATGCCCAACTGACCGCCGGCGAGCGGCCGGACTTGGAGGCCATCGCCCGCGCCATGACCCACCACCCCGAAATGGTGGCTGGTGAGGGATGTTTCGACACCGAATTGATGCGGGCCACCCAGGGAGAGTTGGTCAGCAAGTCCGGCGCCGAAGGGATCCAGTGCATCGGGCGCGTCGGAGAGGGGATGGGCCTGGCCATCAAGGTACAAGACGGGGCCGCGCGGGCCAAATATGCCCTGGCCCTGCACCTGCTGCAGCGCATGGGCTGGATCCAACCGGCTGCCGCCGAGATGCTGGGGGAACGCTTCCTCGCCGTCGGCCCCTACACCCGCCTGGAGGTGGAAGGGGAGCTGCGCATGCCTTGAAGAGCCGGAGGTGGGAAGGCCTTGCACCCAAACTCTTGGTGATGCTAGTTTTCTGAAGAAAAGGCCCAAAAACTAATGATTGAAGCCCTCTTCAAGACTCTTGACGACGAGCTAGGCAAGCTATTTGCCCTGACTAAGAAAGCAAAGGAGACCGCAGGGAAAGCCCAAGTCGCTTGTAAAGGAGGGCAAGTTCCAGCCCTGAGCCGCCAGCTACAAGGCTGTAGCTCTGTCCTCAGCGAGGCTCTTTCCCAGGTGGAGACGGTAAGACAAGCCCTTGAACAAACCCAGCAGGTTTTGGAGAGAACTTCTCTTGAAGAACTTGCTAGCGAGGTAGGAGAACGAGTCGGCCAGCCTTGGCTGCCTACGGAAAGCCCCCATGTCTTTGTAGCTTTCCCCGCCTTGGTGCGCTTTTCCAGGGAGGGAGTGCGCATAGATCGCAAGCTTCTACGCTCTCAACGGCCCAGTGCCATTGCAGAGAAGATTCTCCGAGCAAGAATGACCAAAGGGAAAGAAACTAATCCAGAGGTAGTTCTTGAACGCATCTGGAAAGCGGCAAAAATTGCAGCGGGTTACTTGAGAAAGTCAAGCGCAGAGCTGCCTCGTTCTCTTCAAGTACCTGCTCGCGATGTCTTCGAGGTGCTCCACCTCAACAACCCAGACTACACCGAAGTGGAGTTTACGCGGCATCTTTACCTCTTGGATCGAAATGGCACCAACCATGTGGAGGGCTACCGCTTGATCTTCTCCGCGTCTACAGGCACGCGCTCGGGTCGCTACTACCGCATTCGAGACGAAGCTGGGGTGGAGCACGCCTACTATCTTTTGGAGTTTGAGAAGCTATGAGCGAAGAGGGCCAGGGTCGGCTAGAGCCTAATTTGTGGCTGCGCTGTCTGGAAGAAGACTACTTGCGTTCTTTTATCCCTGAAGGTGGTGCCACTGTCAAGCTGGCCGTTGTTCCGAAAGATTCCTACTCTTGGGTGCGGAAAGCGCTGCTGGAAAAGCTTAACCAGTATTCCTTTCATATTTTTGATTTGACAGAGGAGTGCTTAAAGCTGCATTCAGTCGAACAGCTTTGGTTTGCCCTTGCTCAGAGAGTAGATTGGGAGACTTTTGCCAAAGATCTGCGCTTCAACATTCTCCAAAAAATTGGATACCCTCCCAGGCTAGATCTGCAGGACTGCACTTTAGAGCAGTTGGCCGAATTCTATCAGATTGAAGCCCGTGAGATCAAACTAGAGTTTCAGCGGGAAATTAAGAGAGGTATTTTTCTGGATTACTCACTAGCCCTTGACTTTCGCAAAGCCATAGTCCGACTTGTCTACGAACCCCTTCAAAGCCCAGGCACTCTGGAAGGTCTATGCTCTGCAATTCAAGAGTGGCTTAAAGGTACGCTGAGCTCTATCAGCCGGGTGCGTGAAGCGGCTATTTTTCGAAAGATTGACAGGACAAATGCTCGAGAGATTCTACTTTCTTTCTTAAGACTATTTACACGACGATCCGGCTTAGTAGCAGTCCTTGTCAGCTTGCTTCACTACTACGAGCGGACCCCCAGTGGACGCCCTAACTTTACCAGTCGACAAATCCTTGAGCTCTACGAGACTTTGCGTGAGTTTATCGATGCGGAGAGTGAACTAGAAAAAACTGTGTTAATTTTCTTAGCTCCTCCAGAGTTTATTGAATCTGAGCGTCTGTCTTATCATAGATATCGAGCTTTGCAAACTCGAATTGAGAATGAGGTTTCTTCTCTTCAAAAGCCTAATCCATGCACAGCTATGGTGCAGCTTCTATGAATGTAGCGATTGCAGCTAGGCGGGCCATTGAAGCCCTACGAAATGGCGTTCCTAACCGGTTCGCAGTTGCAGAACTTGGCTCTTGGCAGTCTCAGATTGAGGAGCGTTTTCAAGAGCTGTGCAAGGGTGCTAGTTCAGGCCCTGCAGGAATGCTGATAAAGGGGGATTTTGGGACAGGCAAGTCCCATCTTCTACTAACCCTGCAGGAGCGAGCAAGGAAGAATAATTTTGCCACCTCCCTAGTTGTCGTCTCCAAAGAGTTGCCCCTCGGTAACCCCAATCGCCTGATTCCCCGCCTCCTTGCCCAGGTCGAGCTCCCTGACATGGTTGAGCGTGGGATCCAAGGCATGGCAGCCCGGCTACAGTACTCCTCGCCTTCTTTCCAGAAGTTCCAGCTTTGGGTTAACCAGTGGCAGTTTGGGTCAGGCTGGTGGCCGGCCACCTTGGCTCTGTACCAAAGGTTAGGAGGCGATGACGAGAAGCTAGACGCCATTGTCCGCTTTTGGGCTGGTGAGCCCACTCTGAAGTCCTCAGAGGTAAGGCGAAGCCTACGGGATCACGGCTTGGCAGGTGCTTATCCCATTGGCAAGCTACCCCCTGCAGAAAGCCTACACTGGCAGCGCCTGGCCTTCTGTGCCCAGCTATGTCGGGCCATAGGGTTTGGGGGCTTGGTGGTTTTGGTGGATGAGATTGAGCTTATTGCCCAGTACAGTCTTCTTCAGCGGGTCAAGTCGTACCGCGTTCTTGGGCACTTGTTTGGTACAACAACCCTGCCTGAAGAAATAAAGAAAGCTCCGCTGGTTTTCGTAGGAGCAGTAACCCGCGATTTCGAGAGGGTCATTCTACAAGAAAAAGGAGATTGGGAGAAAGCACCTAAGATAGCTCTCCAGAAGCATATGTCTGAGGAAGTCGTAAAGGCCGGCATGGAGGCTATTAGCCAAGCTACCCCTCTCCGTTCCTGCTTAGAAGCCCGCGAGGCCATTCAATCCATGTGGCATAGGGTAGCGGATCTCTACCAGAAAGCTTATCCCGATTGGGTACGCCCATCGCCGCCACAGCTTCCTGAGCTCTACAGCACAACCACTGTGCGGTCAATTATTCGCCGCTGGATTACGGAGTGGGATGTGCGTCGGTATTACAGCCCCGATACAGAAATTGTGATTGTAGAAGATGAGGCGATCAAGTCTACCCCAACTGAGGAGCTTCCAGAGTTGGAAGAGGACGAAGAATAAGCCCAGTCAATCCCTAACTAGCTTTGAGAGGCCTCAGCGCTGGAAAGGGTTTTGGAAAGGATTCGGGCTGGAGCTTTGCCTTCTGTTGCGGTACTTGGGGTTGATGGTCAGGGTGCCAGCTCCCAGGCCTCGCTGCGCCAAAAACTCCAGGTTGCGGTGGCGCATGGTGGTGTCGTAGTCAGTTTTAACGCGATCTTCTAGAATAGCCACCTGCTGCAGCGCACTTAGCAAAATGGAAGCTGCCTGTTCGGACGTGTAGCCATTCTGGGAGGCATAGCGCACGGCAAACTCGTCGGCTGCCACCTGGGCCTTCTGGCCTTTCTCTGCTTTGCGCAAAAGAAACACCGCCGACGCCGCCAAGCCGGCTGCCAAGCCCACGCCCAGGTTATCCCCCATCTGCAACTCCACCAAAATGCCCATGCTGCCGGCCCCGATCAGCGCGGGATACAGCAACAGGGCCGACCAGTTATCCCCCAAGGCCAGCTCGGTGGCCATCACCGCTTCCCGCAAAAAGTAGATCTTTTGTTGGTCAGGGCTCAGCTTCTGCCAGCGGCTGAGGTCAATGGCGAAGCGGGTGTACTTCTGCCAGGGGAAGCGCCAGAGCGGCTGCACAACCCGAGATTGGTCAGGGGTGCCGATCTCGATCTGCACCTCGGGGCGGATCTCCACCGGGAGAAACTGGATCAGGCGATCGAACTCAGAGATAGTGTACATACTGGCACGGCAGAGTCGCGGCTGGAGATGGAGATCATCCCCATAGTAAGGGATCCTAGCTTTTTCTGCAGACTGGTTCCAAGAGAGGCTGTGGCGATGGGATGGCGAGAGCCGGGATCGCTCTGCACCAATCCTTATCATCAACCAGGGATCCCCCCGACTTTGTATCGGCTCTCTATCGGTAATTGACAAATTGGAGCGCCACCGGGTAATCCTGCTGCTTGAGCATTTGAATGACCGCCTGCAGCTCATCTTTGTCTTTGCCGGAAACCCGCACCAGATCCCCTTGAATGGAGGGCTGCACTTTTTTGAAGTTGTCGCGGATTTGTTTGGCAATCTGCTTGGCCAGCGCCGCATCGATGCCCTTTTTCAGCCGAACCACCTGGCGCACCCGGTTGCCGCCGGCACTCTCCGGAGGTTGAAAGTCGAAGATCTTTAGGGAGAGGCCCCGCTTGGCCGCCTTGGTGAGGAGGAGATCGCGAATGGAGTTGAGAGCCATCTCGCTGGCGGTGGTGATGGTCAGGGATCCCTCCTCCAGCTCGATTTCTGTCTGAGTATCCTTGAGGTCATAGCGCTGTTTGATCTCCCGCCGGGCTTGATCCACGGCATTCACCAGTTCCTGCCGGTCGAAGTCGCTGACGATATCGAATGAGTAGGTAGAGGCCATAAACTGTATCTTCGCTACCGCTCCGTATCTTAAGCCCTCAGGCCAAGCAGGGATCCCCAACCCCCAAAGAAGCTACAACAGGTAAAGGGATCCCAGTCCAGATTTGCGGAGAAGCAGGATGGCCGATGTTGTTTTAATTACAGGCGCTTCCGAAGGCATCGGCAGGGCCACGGCCTTTACCTTTGCCCGTGGCGGCTACCGCTTGGCGCTGGCTGCCCGTACCGCCGAAACCCTGAGACAAACCGCCATCGAGCTGGAGCAAAGCCTAAACGCCGAGGTCTTGGCCGTTCCCACCGATGTCACGCAGCCAGAACAGGTGCAAAACCTGGTGGAGAGAACCCTAGAACGCTATGGCCGCATCGATTGCCTGATCAACAACGCCGGCATCTGCCTGAAGGGCCCTTTTTTGCAAACCACCCTGGAACACTGGCAGGCGCTGATGGCGGTCAATTTTTGGGGCTACCTGTACACCATCCGGGCCGTGCTCCCCGATATGCTGAAGCGCAAAAAAGGTCAGATCATCAACGTGGGATCGGTCGGCGGCAAGATGCCCCTGCCCCAAATGAGCGCCTATTGTGCCAGCAAGTACGCGGTCAGTGGGCTGACGGAGGCGCTGCGGCTGGAACTGCAACCCCACGGGATCCAGGTGATCGGCGTCCATCCGGGCATTGTCAGCAGCAATTTTCTCAAGCGAGCCATTTTTTTGGATGAGGGGGGGCCGGAGTCCTCTCCCGATGGCCAATCGCAAGCCTCAGGTGGGAAAGCCCGCGAGCAAATGCAACAGGCGCTGGAGAGTTTTTGGGCCAGCCGGCCAGAAGAAGTGGCCGCAGCCATTTGGGACGCCGCTCGCCAGTCCAAGTCGGAGGTGGTGGTGGGCATGGCCCAATGGGCAGTAGGAGCCTATGCCCTTTTCCCAGAGCTGGTGGGCCCGCTGCTGCAAAGGGCCGCTGGCCGACCTTGAGATTTGGCAGGTCATCTTAGGCGATTCTGCAGCTCTGCCAATTCTGGAGTCGAGCTTCTATTCTATAGTATGGTGCTAAGGTTAGATTCGGGCAGTTGCAGCGGAAGGGATTATGGTTGATTCTGCGCCTTCTCCTCCGAGTGCTCAGCAGCACATCTTGGTCGTGGAGGATCGAGATGGCCGCCGCAGCCAGGTGCTGACCTCTGCGAAATACTTCATTGGTCGCGACCTGGCCAACGACATCTGCCTTAACTCCCAGTACGCCTCCCGCTACCACGCCATGCTGCTGCGCGTTCCTGCTGAGAAGGAGGGAGAGTACTACTACCGCATTCTCGATGGCGATCTGGAGGGTAGGCCCAGCACCAACGGCCTGCTGATCAACGGCCAGAAAATTTCTACCCACCAACTTAAGTCGGGGGATGTCATCAGCTTTGGTCCGGACGCCAAGGCCACCTACATCGTCAAGACCTCCTAGTTCGAGCTGGGTTGGCCTCCCTCTGGAAAGCGCAATTGCTGTCGAATTAGCAGCAGCAAGGCCAGCACCAGCGCCACTTCTGAGAGCAAGGTGGCCGAAGCCGCCCCTCGCCAACCCCACCTCGGGATCCAAACCGCATTCAAAAGCCCGTTGAGCCCCAGAGCCAGCAGTTGCAGGCGGCTGCGGGGCTTTTGCAACCCTGACCCGGTGAGCAGGTGAGACAGCAGCAGGTGGATCCCCTCCAGCAAGATCACCGGGCTAAGCCAGCGCAGGATGAGGGCCGTCTCTTGGTAAGCCGACCCCAGCACCCAAGGGATCCCGTAAGAGCCCAATGCCACCCCCAAGGCGGCCAAACTGCCGTAGCCCGCCACCCAAGGGGAAAGGTGCCAGGCGTAGCGGCAGCCCTGCGGCAGGCTTTTCTGTCCTTGGCGGCACAGCTCGGCAAAGTGGCTGGTGAGCAGAGCGATCATCGGCGTTTGCGAAAAGTTGATCACCCGGTAGGCAGCGCTGTAGAGCCCCCCCGCTGCTGCCGAGGCCAGGCGGGGCAAAAGCAGCTTGTCCAGGTCGGTGAAGGTTTTGGCCGCCGCCAGCCCCACGGCAAAGTCCCAGCCCGCCACCAGCCGTTCCCCCAGATCTCTCCAGGCCAGGGGGGGAGAAGGCTTGCTCCACCGTCCCATCCCCCGCGCCATCAGCAGCAGCACCGCCAGCACCATCAGCCCGTAGAGAATGGCCCATTGGGTTAGGGATCCCCAGCCCAAGGCCACCGCCAGCAGCACAGCCCCCAATCGCCCCAGCGCCATGCCGGTGTCGATGAGGGCCACGCCGGCAACTTGCTCTTGCCCAATCAGGATCCCTCGGTACACCTCAGGAATGGCGATAAACAGCAGGTCGCTGGCCAGCAGGATCCCTACCAGCAGGGGAGAAGTCTCCGCCAGCCAGAGGCTCAGGAGGGGCGCCAACAGCAGCGCCATCCCGCCGCAGCCCAGTCCGGCCAGCCACAGGCTGGGACTGATCTCCGGGGCAGCCGCGGCAGATCTCCGGTTGCTTAGGCGCTGGATCAGCAATTCCGATTGGCCCCAGTAGCCAAAGGGGGCAGCTAGGTTGCTGCAGGCCAAAATCGCGGAGAACACTCCAAAAGCTTCCGGCCCCAACAGCCGCGCCAGCAGGATGAAATAGGCCCCGGACAACCCCAGGCGCAGGCCATTGCCCACCATCAGCCAGGCAGCCTGGCGCAGCCGTTGTCGTTGCCCTGCCCTATCCACGCGGCCCTCCTGGACGAAGCTTGCCGCAGCCGGGGATACTGGAGGGAGGCCGAGACGGCCCGCCCAGACGTGTGACGTTGTGCGCTGGGTGGATGAGTTGCAACTTTTGCAGCAATTCTTCATGGCCAAACTTTACCCTGTTGGCGGCCCCGCCTCATCGGCGGGACGGGATCCGAAGACCCTGTTTTCTCTCCACTCCAGGCCCCCCGACCCGCGCCGCGTCCTTCCCCCGCCGCCCAGGAGCCCTCGCTGGCTGGGATCCCCGCCAGCCAAAGCGGTGGGCCAGGGCTACCGAGCTGTTGTCTTGCTCCTGCTGGCCAGCGTGTTGCTGTTTGGAGGGCTGGGATCCCGCCTGGCCTACCTGCAACTGGTGCGCACCCAGTATTACCGCCAGTTGGCCGATACCAACCGCATTCGTCTCTTGCCCCAGCCGCCGGAACGGGGGCGCATTGTGGATCGCAACGGCGTGTTGTTGGCGGGCAGCCAGCTCTCCCACTCGGTCTTCCTGTGGCCGCTGGTGCAATCGCGGCAGGGCTGGCAGGAGACGATCCCCAAGCTGGCCCGGTCCTTGAACATGGCTCCCGAAGAGATTGCCCAAAAACTGGAGCAGGCGGGCTATCGCTCCCCGTTTCCGGTGCGCATCCTGCGCAACGCCAGCCCCCAGGTGGTCACTCAACTGGAAGAGATGAGCCGCGAGCTGCCGGGGGTGATGGTGGAGGCAGAGACGGTGCGGTTTTATCCCCATGGCGACCTGGCCGCCCACCTGCTGGGCTATACCGGCGAGATCTCGCAGGAACAACTGCGGGCCGATCCCAGCTATCGCCTGGGGGATATCGTCGGCCTGATGGGCGTGGAGGAATTGTTCGAGAGCCATCTGCGCGGCCAATGGGGCGGGCGCCAGGTGGAGGTAGACGCCATGGGAGAAGTGCTGCGGGTGCTGGGAGAGCAAGCGCCTCGACCGGGCAACACCCTGCAGCTGACTTTGGATGTACGCCTGCAGCAGGCAGCGGAGCAGGCCCTGGGCCAGCAGAAAGGAGCAGTGGTCGCCATGGATCCCCGCGACGGCTCGATCCTGGCCATGGCCAGCTATCCCACCTTTGATCCCAACCTCTTTTCCAGCCGCATCACCCAAGCCCAGTGGGAGAGCCTGCAACAGCGGGACTTCCCCTTCCTCAACCGCGCCCTGCGGCCCTATCCCCCCGCCAGCACCTACAAAATCATCACCACCGCCGCCGGGATCGAGTCGGGAGCCTTTCCCCCGGATACGGTGCTGCAGACCGGCCCCTACATCCAGGTGGGCGGGTGGAGGTTCTGGGACTGGAACCGGGCCGGTTTCGGGCGGCTGAACTACCGCCAGGCGATGGCCTACAGCAGCGACACCTTCTTCTACCAAATTGCCCTGGGCACCAAGGCCGCCCCCCTGCAAGAATGGTCGCGCCGCTTCGGGCTGGGGCAATTGACCGGGATCGGCCTCAAAGGGGAAGCTGCTGGGCTGGTGCCCGACGCCGAGTGGAAACAGCGCCACTGGCGCGAGCCCTGGTACGTGGGCGATACGGTCAACATGTCCATCGGCCAGGGATTTATCACCGCCACGCCGCTGCAGATGGCGGTGGTAACAGCAGCGGTGGCCAACGGCGGCTGGCGGGTTCGCCCCTTGCTCTCGCAGCAGGTGATCCCGGAAAGCCCCGTGCCCCTGCGGCAGAAGGTGGGTCTTTCCCCCGCCACGCTGGAGATCCTGCAGCAGGGGTTGCGGGATGTGGTGGTCTACGGCACCGGCGGCAACGCCAACCTGGGGCCGGGCTTTCCCCCCACCGCCGGCAAAACCGGCACCGCCGAGGATCCGCCGCGGCGCTCCCACGCCTGGTTTGTCGGCTATGCCCCCTACGACCGGCCCGAATTGGTAGTCGTGGTCTTTCTGGAAAACAGTGGCGGCGGGGGTGGATCCCGGGCCGCCCCGATCTTCCGCGAGGTGATGCGGGCCTACTTCCAACGTGACTCGTGAGGCCCTGGGCGCGACTTGCCCCGGCATTCGAGGGGAGTGGATATTAGGATTATCGGTTGATCTCTCTTTGTTCCCAAAAAATTCCACTCAGCCCCCCTAAAATCCCTTCTCCAACCGGCTTCTGCCCTAACTTGGCTGTAGAATATGTCAGTGATTTGGAGCCAAACTGCCACAATCCTGCCATTCGCGCCAGCGGCGCCTTGGCGCAGTGCAGGGCAAGCCCCGCTCCTAAAAACTGAGAACACTCTGGGCCGTGGTTGCTTCGCAGCACCTCGCAAGTACGCGGCCAGAGTCTGTTTTAACCCTATTGCCTAACTCACGAGGAGATCAGGATGAACAAGGCAGAGCTTGTGGATGCCGTCGCTCATCGCGCCAACGTAACCAAAAAAGAAGCTGAAGCTGTCCTGACGGCGGCGCTGGAGATCATTGTCGAAGAGGTCGCATCCCGCGATGAAAACGGTGAACCCAAAGGAAAGGTGACCCTGGTGGGCTTCGGCTCCTTTGAGGCCCGCAAGCGCAAACAACGAGAAGGTCGCAACCCGAAGACCAACGAGAAGATGGTGATCCCAGCCAGCATTGTCCCGACTTTCACTGCAGGCAAAACTTTCCGCGATGCGGTGGCAGGTGGCCACAAGTCTTCGGGAGTTTGACGGGATCCCAGCCGTTCGCGCTCCTCAGGCGGAGTTCTCTCAGCGAACCTGGGCTTTGGGATGGACAGGCGTGCAACGGCCTCAGCATGGTGGCAATCGCGCTTGGGGGGCAGCCATTGCCGGCTGCCCTGCCGAGGCTATTTTGGATTTTTCGGCCAGCCTCAACCCCCTGGGTCCGCCGCAGTCGGTTTTGCAAGCTCTGGCTCGGGCCCTGTCGGCGTCGGATCCAGTTGCGATTAGCCGCTATCCGGATCCCGACTACCGCGAGCTGCGGGCCTGTTTGGCGCAGCGCTGGGCGGTCGATCCGGAGTGGATCTTCGTGGGCAACGGGGCGGCGGAATTGCTCACCTGGGCGGCCCGCGATGCCCAGGGACGGGAGGTTTGGCTGCCCCGGCCGGCTTTTGGGGACTATGAGCGGGCCCTGCGGGCGGCGGGTGTAACCCTCAGGGGTTTGGATCTTTTGCCCTCTCAGGGATCCCCCCCCTTGGCCTTGCTGCAGAAAGAGATCCGGGCGGACAAGACAGGCCGGGTGCTCTGGCTAAACAATCCTCACAACCCGACGGGCCGGCTTTTCCTCCGGCAAGACATCTTGCCCCTTCTGCCCCAGTTCGAGCAGGTGGTGGTGGATGAGGCTTTTATGGACTTTTTGCCAGGAGACGCCCCGCAGGAGCTGCCCCCTCTGGACGCCAGCTCAGAGGTGGGAGAGCTGCCCCGCAGCCAGACTTTGATCCCTCACCTGGAGGCCCACCCCAACACCATCGTCATCCGTTCGCTGACCAAGTTCTTTACCTTGCCCGGCTTGCGCATCGGCTTTGCTGTGGGGCATCCGGATCACTGGCGGCGCTGGCGGCAGTGGCGGGATCCCTGGAGCGTCAACGGATTGGCGGCGGTGGCGGCGGCGGCGGCTCTGGCAGATGAAGACTTTCGCCGGCGCACCCTGGCCTGGCTGCCTACGGCGCGGGAGCATTTGCTGAGAGGTCTACAGGGGCTACCCGGCTGGGATCCCTGGCCCGGCCAAGCCAACTTTGTGCTGGTGCGCTGCCCTGGCTCCGCTACGCAGATTCAAGAAAAGCTGTTGCGGCAGCACCGCATCCTGGTGCGGGATTGCCTGAGCTTTCCAGAGCTGGGGGATCGCTATCTGCGCATTGGCCTAAGAACCCTGCCGGAGCAGGAGCAGTTGCTATCGGCCTGTCGAGAGATCTTGGAAAATAGCTAGAGAGCTTCTTTCTGGCGAGAGGGATTATGGTTGAGGTGGTGACTCCCCTTTGGCGGGAGTGCGAGGCCTCTATCGTGAAGGGGGTGGCCCACCACAGCGATCTGGAACTGCTGCGAGCCTTTCAACGGCAGCCGCAGGCGGCGCGCTACTTCATCGCCCTGTTTTGCCGCTACTGCGCCTGGGTGGATGGGATCCTGGCCGAGCATCTGCCCCCGGAGCAGCGGGCTGCTTGGCGAGAGGAGGTTTGGCTGCGCCTGTATGCGCGCCTTCAGCATCTCGATGTCCGCACGCTCCAGAGCGAGGGGGGCGGGGATCCGGTGCTGGCACCCTGGCTGGCGGCGCAAATCCGCGAGCTGATCTGGCCTTTTGCGGGGCGGTCTGACGGCGCTGCTGAGGGTGAGGCTGCCCCTCCTCAAACTGCGAGCGCTGGTGCAGCGAAGCCCCCTCTTTCGCCGGCATTGGCCTGTTACCTGAGCGCGGCTCTGGACAACTTGCCGGGAGATATGCGCTTTATTCTGCTGCTACGGGATCGGTTTGGTTGGTCGCCGGAGCGCATCGCTGCCCAGCTCAAAGCTGACAGGTACTACCTCGCCCCAGAGGAGGTGGATGCCATTGTTGCCTCCGCTCGCCAGCTCCTGCTTCAGCATCTGCCGGCAGATGTGCGCGCCCTCTATCTTGCGGCCAATCCCTAGAAGAAGGCCTTCGGCTTGTGGCATGGTAGTGATGGCTTGCCTTTGTCCCTGGGGTTGGCTCTGTGGTTAAGCGGTTCTCGGGTTCAGCACCGGATCGGTTCTGCTGGCTTCCTAGCTCTTAGTCTAGCGAGGGTGAGTTGCCTATGAGTTTTTCTCCACTTCCCTCAGATGCTACTCGACCCCTACCGAGGGCCCCGCAAGCCCAGCCGACTCCTCAACTGACGCTTCAGGAAGCGCTGAGCTGCTTGCATCTGGATGAGCTCAAGGAATTGGAGCGATTTCGCCTCTGGCAACGTTTGCAGCGCAGGCCATCTGTCCCCTTGCCGTGGGCAGATCCCCTTGGAAGCGATATCCCCGTGGAGCGCTCTTCACCTGTGCTGATGCAAGAAGTCGTGGAAGACTTGGAGGAGGAAGAAACGCCACGGCCGGCGGGGGTGCTCTCCCCTCTTTGGGTCTTGCTGGTGTGGGCCCTCTCCTGCGCGGGGATCGGCTTTGGGGTGCGCTGGCTGATCTGGCCGGAAGAGCTGTCGCTTCCCCAAACCGCTGTCCTGGCCCACAAGACGGAAAAAGGGATCCCTGCCCAGGTGGATTTGGCCCGGTTGCCCTTGCTTCCCCTGGAGCCGCTGCCAGGACAGGTAGGGGAAGAGTTCTATTCAGGTGGGCTGGATCCCAGTCAGTTGGCGCTAGGGTTGGCCAACACTCCCAATCTGGAGGAGCTGCGGGTCGATCCCCTTCAGGATGTCGCCAACTTGTTGGACAGCCTACAAACCAACTTGGCCGCGGCTGCACAGAAACCTGCTCCTTCCCGCCCGAAAACAGTGGAGAAAGTGGCAGCCAGCCTGGAGCGCCCCTCTCAGCCCAAAGTGGCCACTGTTTCAGAATCTTTGCTCACGGTGCCCCTGCACAGCAACGATCTCGATTCCTTGGGGCCTAACCGCGGCGAAGGAACTTTTTTGGTGCTGACCACCTACTCCGGAGAGGAAAGCTTGGCGCGAGCTCGGCAAGTTGCCAATGACGCTTTTGTAAGAGATGTGAACGGCCAGAAGTTCGTGCAGTTGGCAGCATTTGAACAACTGGAATATGCCCGCTACCACGCTGAAACTTTGAAGAACAAGGGCTTCAACGTCACCATTGCCGAGCAGTAGCTTTGGCCAGCGGTCGGCAGGATACCCGAAGGTTAGTTACAGCCATTCATTGACAAGTAGCAGTGGAGCAGTGAGATGCCTAGTCCCCCTCTCCCAAAGGGAGAGGGTCTGGGGGTGAGGGCCTTTGGCAGAGCGGAACGGTCGGCAGCCCCCTCCAAACCGATGCAATCCCCTCCCCCTTCCCTTTTTCGCAACCTGACCTAGCTTTTGTAATAGGCAGTGCCTTTATTGACAAAGTCCAACGTGTAGGCGGCTTGGTAGTTAATGGTTGGCTCAAAGACACCCGCCACTGTCATGCTCTCGAAGAAGCTTTGCCAACGCTCGTGGGTCATGGCGCCAATGCCCTTTTCCAGGGCATCGCCAGACAAAATGATGCCGTACTCCTTCAGCTTCTCAAAGCTGTAGGCCAACTGCTCATCAGTCATCTCCGGGTTATCCTGCTTGATGAGGCGGTAGGCGGGGCGGGGATCCTCCAAAAAGCTGTACCAGCCCTTGATAGAAGCATCCACAAACCGCTGCACCAAGTCAGGCTTGCTTTCCACCAGTTGGCGCCGCGTCTCGATGGTGGTGGCATAGGGGTTGTAGCCGTAGTCGGCCAGGAGGAAGACCACTGGCTTAAAGCCTCCTTGTTTTTCAATGGCAAAAGGCTCAGAGGTGAGGTACCCCTGCTGGGCGGAGCTGGGATCGGCCAAGAAGGGGCCAGGGTTGAAGTTGTAGGGGCGGGTTTGGTCGTCAGTAAAGCCGTACTTGGCTTTCAGGAAGGGCCAGTAGGTGGTAAAGGCCCCCTTGGATACGAAAATGGGTCGGCCCTTGAGCTCCTCCAGGCGCTTGGTGCCGGGATGGGCCAGGAGAACCTGCGGGTCTTTTTGGAAAATAGCCGCCACGCAGATAAGCGGGATCCCTTCCCGCACAGCATTGATGACCCCTGCGCTTCCCCCCATGGCAAAGTCGGCGGCTCGGCCAGCCAAAATCTGGGTGATGTTGACGCCAGGGCCACCCATTTTGATGGTGACGTCTAGCCCATACTCGCGGTAAATGCCTGTGGCCACCGCCTGATAAAAGCCGCCATGCTCGGCCTGGGCATACCAGTTGGTAGCATAGGAAACTCGCTCGAGCTTGGATCTCTGGGCCACTATCAGAGTGGGGGAAGCCCGTCGTTGAGCCTGAGCCCCTGCTGCGGCCAGCCAACTGCCTCCAAGAGCGGCAGCTCCTGCTTTGAGCAGCTGACGACGGCTGAAGGTGCCGCCCTTGGGTCTAGAGGATCCAACCGAGGCCATAGGTAACTAAAGCGAAAGATGACGCAAGCATTATACATCCCGGAGGAGACCCTGTGTGCCTGGCTACAAGAAGATCTCGGCCACGGCGATCTCACCAGCGAGCTGACCCTGCCCCCCAGCGTTGAGGGGGAGGCGGTGATCCTGGCCAAGGAGCCAGGGATCCTAGCTGGCCTGGAAATTGCCAGGCGGGTTTTCCGGCTGGTGGATCCCCAGCTAGCGTTCGCCTCCCAGGTAGAGGAGGGAGCCTCTGTTGTCGCTGGCCAGGAGGTAGTCCAGATCAAGGGATCCCTGCGGGGCATTCTGGCGGCAGAACGGCTGGCGCTGAACCTTCTCCAAAGGCTTTCCGGCATTGCCACCCTCACCCGCACCTACGTAGAGGCGCTGCGGGGAACCTCAACCCAGCTTCTGGACACCCGCAAAACTACCCCCGGCTTGCGCGCCCTGGAGAAATACGCCGTGCGGGTAGGGGGCGGCAAAAACCACCGCTTTGGCCTCTTCGATGGCATCTTGATTAAGGAAAACCACATTCGCGGTGCCGGCGGCATCTTGGCAGCCGTCCAGCGGGCCAAAGCAGGTGCCCCCCACCACCTCAAGGTCGAGGTTGAGGTGCGCAACCTCCAGGAGCTGGAGGAGGCTTTGGCGGCAGGCGCCGATCTCATCCTTCTCGATAACTTCCCCTTGGAGCAGATCCGGGCTGCCGTTCAACGGGTAGGGGGGAAAGTTCCCCTAGAAGCCAGCGGCAACATGAACCTAGAGCGCGCCCGGAAAGCGGCGGAGGCAGGCGTTGACTACATCAGTGTGGGGGCCCTGACTCACTCGGCCAAGGCCCTGGATCTCTCCTTGCTCGTGGTGCGGCCCTGAGGTTTGCCCCAGGGAGCGCTGTTTCTAATGCTAGGCTAGGTAACGATCCCGCCTAAAGCAGGAAGGCCAGTTGCTGCCTGCTGGCAACTTCTCCTTAGCCCCGCACCAGTCCAGCTCTGCACCCGTGGCCGGCCCAGCCAAAACAGAAGGTTCACCATGACCCAAGAAACCCTTGTCCAGGAAATTGCTCGACTCAAGCAGGAAAGGCAGGCCGTTATCCTAGCCCACTCCTACCAACTCCCTGAGGTGCAAGAGGTGGCGGACTTTGTGGGAGACTCCCTGGGCCTGGCCCGTGAGGCGCAGAAGACGAACGCCCAGGTCATCGTCTTTGCGGGCGTCCACTTCATGGCCGAAACGGCAGCCATCCTCAACCCGGAAAAGACGGTGCTGCTGCCGGATCTGGAGGCTGGCTGCTCCCTAGCTGACAGCATCCGCCCGGAGGATGTGCAGCGCTGGAAAGAGGCCAACCCAGAAGGCCTGGTGGTTGCCTACGTCAACACCGCTGCCGAGATCAAGGCCCTAGCCGATGTCTGCGTAACCAGCGCCAACGCGGTTCAAGTGGTGGCTAGCCTGCCGCCGGATCGCCCCATCTTTTTTGTGCCGGATATGTTCCTGGGGGCCTATGTAGCCCAGGCAACGGGGAGGGAGCTGGATCTATTCCCCGGCGAGTGCCACGTCCATGTCGGCATCCGGGAGGAGCACCTCAAGGCAATGGCAGAGAGGCACCCGGAGGCGGAGTTCCTCATCCACCCCGAGTGCAGTTGCGGCTCCAGTTGTCTATTTCTCAAGCCGGACGCCAAGCTCCTTTCTACCGAGGGGATGGTGCGTTATGCCAAAACTTCGGCCAGCCGCGAGTTTGTGGTCGCCACCGAGGTGGGCATTCTCCACCGGCTGCAAAAAGAGGCCCCCAACAAGAGGTTTATCCCTGTCAAAGCAGACGCCGTCTGCGAGTACATGAAAAAAATTACCCTGGAAAAGGTCTACCGCTCCCTGCTGGAGATGCGCCACGTAATCCAAGTGCCAGAGGCGGTGGCCGAAAAAGCCCGCAAGTCCCTCCTGGCCATGCTGTCGGTGCCGGCGGGAGCCTAGAAGCGCCCTGGTCGAGGGGCGGTTTTGTCCAGTGGTGTCCACGCCTTTCTCAGCGGAAACAGACCTCCTGATCCTGGGAGCAGGGGTGGCAGGGGTCTATGCAGCCCTGTGGGCGGAAGCGGAGGGGGCCAGAGCCCTGGTGGTGAGCAAGGATCCCCTCCCCTCGGGATCCACTCCTTGGGCGCAGGGGGGGGTGGCTTTTCCGCTGGATGCGGCGGATGTGGAGGCCCACCTCCAGGACACCCTGCAGGCAGGCCGGGGCCTGGTGGAGACCGAAGTGGCCCGCTCCATTCTGTGGGAAGCGCCCTTTCACCTAGAGAAGCTTTTGTCCTGGGGGCTCCCCTTCCACCCTGAGCCAGTGCGGGAAGGGGGCCATTCGCGGGCGCGGGTACGCCATCTGGGAGGGGATCGGAGTGGGCTATGGCTTCTCAGAGGCCTGCTGGCTCGCCTGAGCAAGCCGCCTTTGGAGGGCTACACAGCCCTCAGCCTTTTGATGGCAGGGGAGAGAGTGGGAGGAGCCCTGCTCCTCGGGCCGGAGGGCTTTCTTCAGGTGAGGGCGGGGGCGGTTCTCCTGGCTACAGGCGGGTTTGGCAGCCTCTTCCCCCTCTCTACGGCGCCGCCGGGAGCTAGCGGCGATGGCATGGCCTTGGCCTGGCGGGCAGGGGCCATCCTAAGGGATCTGGAGTTTGTGCAGTTTCACCCCACCGTCCTGCCCAATGGAGCCCTGGTCAGTGAAGCTGCCCGAGGGGCAGGGGCCGTGCTCCTCAATGCCTGGGGGGAGCGCTTTATGCCTCGTTATGCGGAGCTGGAAGAGCTGGCGCCGCGGGATGTGGTGGCCCAGGCGGTGTTCTGGGAGCGGCAGCGGACGGGGGGAGTTTACCTTGACCTCCGGGCTGTGCCCCATCTGGAAGAGCGCTTTCCCACCGTGGTTGCCTCTGCCCGCGCTTTGAGGCTGGATCCCGGCAAGGATCCCCTACCGGTTGCTCCTGCTGCTCACTACGTCATGGGGGGGGTGCGAACGGATGCTTTTGGCCGCACTGGCCTGCCGGGCCTCTATGCTGCCGGGGAGGTGGCCTCCACAGGGTTGCACGGGGCAAACCGTTTGGCTTCCAACAGCCTTTTGGAAGGGCTGGTCATGGGCAAGCGAGCTGCTCTGGCTGCCCTGCGGGACCTCCAGGAGCCCCCCCTTCAGGTGCAGGCTCTACCTGTGCTGACAGCGCCGCCCTCTCTACTTCCCCAGCTCAGGCAGCAAGCAGAAGAAGCCCTGGGGGTGGTGCGGGAGGGAGAGCGGCTGCGGGCTTTTCTGGCTTTTGCGGAAGCCCTGCCCCTGGAGGAGAAGCCGTGGGCCAGTCGGGAAGAGGTCGAGGCCGGGAGTTTGCTGTTGCTGGCTCGCTGGGTAGCCCAGGGGGCTTTGCTGCGGGAGGAAAGCCGGGGATGCCATTTCCGCAGGGATTTCCCCCAAGAAAGGGAGCCTTTCCACACCGAAGTGTGGGGCTCTACGTTTAAGCAAGCGCCGCTGGATCTGGCGGCTGCCCCAGGGCGGGGCCCTGCCTAGGCGTTCCAGGCGTGGTGGAAAACCCCCGGCCTGTCGATGCGCTCAAAGGTGTGGGCGCCGAAGAAATCCCGCTGGGCCTGGGTGAGGTTCTGGGGCAGCTCGGCGGTGCGGTAGCTGTCGTAGTAGGCCAGGGAGGCGCTGATGGCCGGGATCGGGATCCCCAAGGCTGCTGCAGTGGCCACCACTCGCCGCCAGGATCCCTGCCGTTCCTGGATGGCCCGCTTAAACTCCTCATCCAAAAGGAGGTTGACTAGCTCCGGATCCCTTTGGTAGGCCGACTGGATTTTGCCCAGGAGGCGGGCGCGGATGATACAGCCCCCCTTCCAAATGCGAGGGATCTCGCTGAAGGTGTACACATAGCCGTGGGCAACGGTGGCTTGCCTGAGCAGGGCCATCCCCTGGGCATAGGAGCAGATCTTGGAACAGTAGAGGGCGGCGCGCAGATCCTGAAGGAAGCTGTCGGGATCCCCTTCCAAGGTTGTTCCTGGCCCTGGCAACTGCTGGGAGGCGGCCACCCGTTCCTCTTTCATCGACGAGAGGATGCGAGCCTGCACTGCCGCCTCAATGGTGGGCACCGGCACCCCAAGATCCAGGGCGTCCTTGACCGTCCACAGGCCCGTGCCCTTCTGCCCCGCCTTGTCCAAAATGAGATCCACCAGCGGCTTGCCCGTCTCCGGATCCAGCGTCCCCAAGATCTTGGCGGTAATCTCAATCAAAAACGACTCCAGCTCCGTCTCGTTCCAGGCCTGGAAGATCTCCTGCATCTGGGGGGCTGACAGCTTCAGCCCCCTGCGCATGAGGTCGTAGACCTCGGCAATCAGTTGCATGTCGCCGTACTCGATGCCGTTGTGCACCATCTTGACGTAGTGCCCACCCCCTTTAGGCCCCAGGTAGGTGACGCAGGGGCCATCGGGCACTTGAGCGGCAATTTTGGTGAGGATGGGCTCCAGTTGCCGATAGGCTTCCAAGCTGCCGCCGGGCATGAGGCTGGGGCCGTTGAGGGCACCTTCTTCCCCGCCGCTCACCCCCATGCCGACAAAGTGGATCCCGCTGGCTTCTAGGACCTCGGCGCGCCGGTCGGTGTCGCTGTAGAGGGAGTTGCCGCCATCGATGAGGATGTCGCCTGGCTCCAGCAGGGGCTTAAGCTCGTCGATGATGGCATCCACCGGCGGGCCTGCCTTAACCATGATCAAGATTTTGCGGGGCCGCTCCATCAGTTGCACCAATTCCGGCAAGCTGTAGGCGGGGGTAATCTGCTTGCCTTGGGCCCTCCCTTGGATAAACTGCTCGGTTTTGGCGCGAGTTCGGTTGTAGACGACAACCGGAAAGCCATTGCGCTCGACGTTGAGGGCCAGGTTTTCCCCCATTACCGCTAGGCCAATGACCGCGAAGCTGGGCTTGCTCATGGTGGGGCAGGGTAACACCTCCCCCAATCTAAGGGGCGATCCGGCCAAGAGGGTTCAGGGATCCTGTTTTCTTCACCTTTTTTTGCCGGCTTTCAAGGACAGCCCAGACTCGCGCGGGTGGAAACCCCGGTTATGGGATGGGATCCCTCTGCTCGCTGGCACAGTTGCCGCAGGGCTGCCCGATCCACGTAGGCGTCGCTAAAGTCGGCGCCGGCAATCTGCGCCCCATCCCAAACGGCCCGCGCGGCGATTGCCCCCCTGAGGTTGGCCCCCCTGAGATCGGCGCCCGCTAGGTTGGCCAGATCCAGCAGGCTGTTGCTGAGATCTGCCCCCGCCAGGTTGGCTCCTGCCAGGTTGGCCTTGGTGAAGGCCACGCCGGCCAGGTTGGCCCCCTGCAAGTCGGCGCCCTGCAGGTTGGCGCTGACAAAGCTACTGCCCCGCCAGTCCTGACCCGACAGATCCTGCCCCTGCAGATCGGCGTTGCTGAAGTTGAGACGGGTCTGGCCACCCGCCGGGGATCCCCACAGGCCCCACAGCAGCAGCGTTGCCCCCAGCAGGATCCCTAGAAGGATGCAAAGTGTTGACGGCATCTGGGATCCCCCCTTTAGTACCTCAGGACGCTTCAAAGGGCTCAACTCCTTCCGCAAGTTCTTATCAGAAAATCTAGGTCTAAAACCCTGCCCTCTAGGGCAGCTTTTCTTGGTTTTGGATGTAGGCCACTAAGAGTTGCAGAGGAGCACCCCCAACACTAGAAGCCAAGTAGCTGGGACTCCACAAGGCATTCTTGCCGCAAGGTTTAGGTAGTTTAGCTTGCCCGTACTTGCGACTCGAAACTCCCTTAAGCACATTCACCATTTGAGAGATAGACCACTTGGGCGGGTAGGCAATTAGAAGGCGGACGTGGTCTGCCTCGCCGTTAAACTCCAAGACCTCAAAGTCCATCTTTCGGGCAACACTCTTAAACGCCTCCGCAATCAAGTTCAAACTCTCTTGAGTGAATATCTTTCGCCTGGATTTGTGACAAACACCAAATGGGCCTGCAGGCTAGAAACACTGTTGCGGTCTCTCCTTAATT
Source organism: Synechococcus sp. RC10A2 (assembly GCF_047502605.1). Classification (NCBI taxonomy): domain Bacteria; kingdom Bacillati; phylum Cyanobacteriota; class Cyanophyceae; order Synechococcales; family Synechococcaceae; genus Synechococcus; species Synechococcus sp. RC10A2. The sequence goes on along the minus strand of NZ_JANSHP010000088.1, from coordinate 21,360 downwards.
TCATGTGCTATCTTGGAAATGCCAACTTGACTCTAGCCCATGAAAGCTCGATACAGGTATAGGTTCTACCCCACAGACCAACAGCGGCAGAAGCTTGCCAAGTTGTTTGGCTGTGTCAGGTACGTCTGGAATGAAGCCTTAGCCCACTGCCAAGCCGTTGGGAAGTATCCAGGGTACAACGCTTTGGCCAAGCGCCTAACCGAGCTTAAGCAATCGATTCCGTGGTTGGGCGAAGTTTCAAGTGTTGCTTTACAGCAATCTCTCAGACATTTGGACAAAGCTTACCAGCGTTTCTTTGCCCAGGAAGGAGGTGCGCCGCAGCTCAAAAAGAAAGCAGCCAAGCAGTCAGCAACGCTAACTAGGGGAGCTTTTTCTATCAACGGTAAGCGGGTTTACTTGGCCAAGGTGGGAGCCATTAAGCCTATTTGGAGCCGACCTTTGCCGAGTACCCCTAGTTCCGTCACTGTAATTAAAGACACTGCCGAGCGTTACTTTGTCAGCTTTGTGGTGGAGACGGAACCTGTTAGCATCCCTGCTCGCTCACCCAGTATTGGAGTGGATTTGGGGATTAAGACCTTCGCCGCCACAAGCGATGGGGCCAAGTTCCCCAGTCCCAACTATAGGCCTCTGTACAACCGTATTGCCCAGCTGCAAAAGCAGCTTGCCAGGCGGGTGAAGGGATCCCATCGGTGGGAGCGAACCCGGCTGAGGATTGCCAAGCTGCACAACCGCATTGCCGACATGCGGCTCGACTTCCTGCACAAGTTGTCAACCCAGCTCACGGTCGAAAACCAAGTCGTGTGCTTGGAAGACCTCAACGTTAGCGGGATGTTGAAAAACCGTCGGTTGTCCAAGGCGATTAGTCAGCAGGGGTGGCATACCTTTCGGGCTCTCTGTGAGGGCAAAGGTGAGAAGTACCAGAGGGAAGTGCGCCTAATCGACCGGTGGGAGGCTACAAGCCAGTACTGTTCGGCTTGTGGCTGGCACTGGGGCAAGTTGGATTTGGCTACCCGTGTGGTGGTCTGCGACGGTTGCGGGGCAGTGCATGACAGGGACGTCAACGCTGCCAACAACCTAAAGCAAGTCGGGATGGGGCATCGCCCGACTCTAAAACGGACGTGGAGACTGCGTAAGACTGGCTAGCCAGCAGCAGTTTGTGAAGCGTCAAGAATCTCTCGCCTTTAGGCGAGGGGAGTATGTCAAGTCAACATGCTTTGGTATGAAAGTAGCTTACTTTGACTGCGCAGCAGGCATTGCCGGCGACATGTGCCTGGGGGCGCTGCTGGATTGCGGGCTGACCCTAGAGTATCTCAACCAGCAGCTCCAGGCGCTGGGCCTCGAAGGAGAATACAGCCTACAAGTATGCCGGGTGCAGCGGTGCGGCCAGCCGGCTCTGCAAGCGGTGGTGGAGGTGTTGGACGAGTCCCCGCCCGCCCGCCCCTGGAGGGAGATCCAGGCTTTGATTGCCGGATCCCGGCTGGCCCCCGCAGTCAAGGCCCGCAGCCTCAAGGTCTTTGAGAAGCTGGCCCAGGCGGAGGCAAAAGTTCATCAGGTTCCCCTGGAAAAAGTGCATTTCCACGAGGTGGGGGCGGTCGATGCCCTGGTGGATATCGTCGGCACCTGTGTTGGTCTCGATTGGCTGCAGGTGGAGCAGGTGATCTCTTCTCCCCACCCCATTGGCGGCGGCTGGGTCAGCACCGAACACGGCCAGCTAGCGGTGCCTGTGCCGGCGGTGATTGAGCTGTGGGAAATGGGGCGTGTGCCAGTGTTCAGCAACGGCGTGGAAGCCGAGCTGGTTACCCCCACCGGGGCAGCCTTGGCAGTGGCGCTGGCAGAAGCGTTTGGGCCTTGTCCACCGCTGCGGCTGGAAAAAGTGGGGCGTGGGGCCGGCAGCCGCGAGCTGCCCATTCCCAACATCTTTCGTCTCTGGATTGGCCAGTCCCAGGGGGAAGAGCCGACCGAGATCGTCTCGGTGTTGCAAACTCAGATTGACGATCTCAACCCTCAAGTGATTGCCTATACCTGCGAGCAGTTGCTGGCCCTAGGTGCCTGGGACGTGTTTACCCAGCCCATCACCATGAAGCAAGGGCGGCCGGGAGTGTTACTGACGGTGATCTGCCCGCCGGAGCGGGTGCCGGAGTGCCAAGATCTCATCTTCCGGGAAACCACCACCCTGGGCATCCGCCACTCCCAGCAGCAGCGCACCGTCCTAGAGCGAAGGATCGAGCGGGTGGAAACCCCCTACGGCCTGGTGGACATCAAGGTGGCCTGCCGCCACGGCCACATCGTCAACGCCCAGCCGGAGTTTCGCGACTGTGTGGCCCGCGCCCAAGAGTTCCGCGTGCCGGTCCAGACGGTGTGGCTGGCAGCCCAAGCGGCCTGGCAAAAGCGGCTGCAGGGGGATCCCGCCTAAGAAGGTTGGGCCTTGGACAAGCGCATGCTCGTGCATAAGATCTGGCTGGATATAAGGATTTATGGAGCCAGATCGGAAATGTTCCAGAGTAGGCAACGGGGCTCTTCCTCAGATTCCCGATGGATTGGCTCCTGTTGGACAGAGATGCGGATCCCTGACCTGCTAGCCTGAAAAATATCAATACCCCGCGCTCTTGCCGACAACCGCAACCATGGAATCCCAAGCCGCCCAATTTAACTTCGACCGCCAACTCTGGGATCGCTTTATCAGCGTAGCGCAACCCTACTTCTACCCGCGGGTGCGCTACGGGGGCTGGATCTTCTTCGGCTTGCTAGCAGCATCCATGGTGTTTGTGGTTGCCCTCATGTTTTTTGTCGAGATTGGGGTAACCCTGGTTGGACAGGCTCTTTTTCCAGAGTTCTTCCGCACCCTAGCAGCAGGCTTGGTCGAGCAAACAGAGAGGAATTTAGCCTCGCCGGTGCTATGGGTGGCCGCAGCCAGTTTGGCCCTGAGCAGCCTGGCCTTTGGGCTGGTGTGGCGCCAGATTTGCCGCCGTTGGCTGCAATGGGTGCTGCTGACCTTTTTGCTGTTCCTGTCGCTAACGGTAAACCGGCTGAACGTGATGATCAGCTTTATCTTCCGGTTTATCGACACGGCTCTGCAGCAAAAAGAAGAGAGCACCTTCTGGCAATTTTTGATCATCTATGGCGTGCTGATCATCTCCGCCATCCCCATTTTGGTTATTTACCGATATACACGGCTAAAGCTGGCCCTGTTTTGGCGGGAATGGCTGACCGACTACTTTCTGGATCGCTACTTTGATCGGCGGGCCTACTACGAGCTGGATTCCAACGCCGCTAACACAGAGATCGATAACCCTGACCAGCGCATCTCGGAAGATGTACGCTCCTTTACCGGCACCACTCTTTCTTTTTTGTTGGATATTCTTGACTCCATCCTCACCCTCTACGCCTTTACTGGGATTCTCTACAGCATTTCCCGCCCCCTAGCGGTGGGGCTGGTTATCTATGCTACCATCGGCACCGGGATCGCCATTTTGGCCGGCCGCAAGCTGATTAAAATTAACTTCGATCAACTGCGCTACGAGGCCGACTTCCGCTACAGCCTAGTCCACGTGCGGGACAACGCCGAGTCCATTGCTTTTTACCAAGGGGAAGACCTGGAGCTGAGACAGATCTTGAACCGCTTTGCTGCCGCCTTGCGCAACTTTAATTTGCTGATCATCTGGCAGGCCATTATCGACATTTTTCAGTACGCCTATAACTATTTCACTCGCATTGTGCCCTACGTAATTGTGGCCCCCCTTTACTTTAGCGGCGTGCGCGATTTCGGCACCATTACCCAGGCTACCATCGCCTTTAGCCAGGTGCTGAGCGCCCTTTCGATTGTGGCCAACCAGATCCAGAGCATCTCCAGCTTTGCCGCCGGGATCAACCGCCTGGGATCCTTTTACGAAGCTTTGGAGAATCCTGCCCTGCGCCAGCTGCGCCCTCGAGAAAGTACCATCCAAACCCGCATTGCTCCCCAACTGGCCCTGCAGCAGGTGACTTTGCTAACGCCTAATTCGGAACGAACCCTGGTGCGGGATTTGTCCTTGACTTTAGAGGCGGGCCAACGGCTGCTGATTGTGGGAGCCAGCGGCAGCGGCAAGAGCTCCCTCCTGCGGGCCATTGCCGGCCTGTGGAACAACGGCCAGGGATCCATTGCCCGCCCCGATACCACCGAGATGCTCTTCCTGCCGCAAAAGCCCTACATGCTGCTGGGATCCCTGCGGGATCAACTGCTCTACCCGGGCCGCCGCCGGGATCTTAGCGACGCAGATCTCCTCCGGGTTTTGGCCCAGGTGAACCTGGCCGATTTGCCGGAGCGGGTGGGCGGCTTCGACGTGGAGAAAGATTGGGCTAGCACCCTCTCTTTGGGCGAACAGCAGCGCTTGGCCTTTGCCCGCATTTTGATTACTCAGCCCCGCTACGCCATTTTGGACGAGGCCACCAGCGCCCTGGATGTGGCCAACGAAAAGCTGCTCTACCTGCAACTGCAGCACCTCAACACCACCTACGTCAGTGTCGGCCACCGACCCACTCTCCTGGCCTACCACGATCTGGTCTTGGAGCTGCAGGGCAACGCTGCTTGGAAGCTCTGGTCGGCGGCAGACTACGGCGCCCGCCTGGCGCTGGCCGGCTAGAGATGCTGCCGCAGCTCTCAATCTGCGGCGGCACCCCTCACCCCCATCCTCTCTCCCTCTGGGAGAGGGGGGCAGGCTGTTCTAACCCCAACCCACAGAACTGGACGCGACCCAGGGGAGATGCTACCCTGTTTCACAGGTATTCCGACCGGATTACTGGAGAATCACATGACTCCCTTTGCCGCCTCTGAGGCCAAGCGCTCCAAGGTGGAGCAGATCAAAGCAGATAGCCACTTCCTGCGGGATCCCTTGCGGCAGGAGCTGGCCCAGGACACCACCCACTTCAGCGAGGCGGCGGTGCAGGTGCTCAAGTTTCACGGCGCCTATCAGCAAGACGACCGGGATCTGCGGCAGCAGCGGAAGCAGGAAGGTCTGGAGCGGGCCTACCAGATGATGTTGCGCACCCGCATTCCAGGGGGGCATGTGCCGCCACAGCTTTACTTGACCCTGGATCGGCTGGCGGAGGAGTACGGCAACGGCACTTTGCGGGCCACCACCCGGCAGACCTTTCAATTACACGGGATCTTGAAGCAAAACCTCAAGGCCACCATTGGCAGCATCATCCGGCAGATGGGATCCACCCTGGCCGCCTGTGGAGACGTCAACCGCAACGTCATGGCGCCGGTCGCCCCCCACAAAAACCGGCCTGCCTACCGCTATGCCCAGGAGTATGCCCGCAAGCTGGCGGATCTCTTGGCTCCGAAGACTTCTGCCTACTACGAGCTGTGGGTGGATGGGGAGGCGGTTCCCATCCCGCCGGTGGATGCGGAAGTCCGGGAAGCGGAGCAGTTTGTCGGCAACGGGGTGAGGCTGGAGGGGCCAGAACCTCTGTATGGCCCGGTCTATTTGCCCCGCAAGTTCAAGACGGCCATCGCCGTAGCTGGGGAGAACACCGTCGATGTGTACTCCCAAGACCTGGGTTTGATCGTGCTCACCGACCGCAAGGGCAACCTCAAGGGCTTCAACATCGTGGTGGGCGGCGGCATGGGGCGCACCCACGGCAAGGAGGAGACCCAACCCCTTTTGGCCCAGAAACTCTGCTTTGCCCCGCCGGAAGCGGTGTACCGGATTTGCCAGGCGGTTTTGGCGGTGCAGCGGGATCACGGCAACCGCTACGACCGCAAGCAGGCGCGGCTGAAGTATCTGGTGCGCGACTGGGGGATCCGCAAGTTTCGCCGCGTGGTCGAGCAGTACCTGGGGGAGAAGCTATTGCCCTTCCGGCGCATGCCTAAGTTTGTCCCCAACAGCGACGACTACCTGGGCTGGCACGAGCAGGGGGATGGCCGTTGGTTTTTGGGCCTCTCCATTGAAAATGGCCGCATCCAGGATACGCCGGAGCGGCAGCTGAAAACGGCCCTGCGCAAGATTGTGGAGGAATTTTCCCTGCACCTGCGGCTTACCCCCACGCAGGACGTGATCTTCATCGACATCGAGGAGGGCCAGCGAGAGGCCATTAACCAGATCCTCAAGTCCCACGGGGTGCTCTCCAAAGAGGAGATCCCGGAGCTGGTGCGGCTTTCCATGGCCTGTCCGGCGCTGCCCACCTGTGGCTTGGCCATTACCGAGTCGGAGCGGGCCCTGCCCACCCTGATCCGCCAGTTGGATCAGGTGTTGCGGGAGCTAGATCTGCAGGATTCGCCCTTTTTGGTGCGCATGACCGGCTGTCCCAACGGCTGTGCCCGCCCTTACTTGGCGGAGCTGGGATTGGTGGGATCCGCCCCCGATGGCTACTACCAAATCTGGCTGGGGGCTAGCCCGCGAGGGGATCGCTTGGCCCAGCCGTTTCAGGATCGGGTGCACATCAGCCAAATTGTGCCTTTGATGAGGATTCTCCTGCAGCTCTACAAACAGGAGCGCCACCCCCAAGAGCGCTTTGGCGACTACTGCCACCGGGTGGGGATCCCCTACCTACAGGCCCAGGTGCAGCGGCTCCAGCAGGTTCAAAGCTAAGGGGACTGCCCCTCCCTTCCTCACTGAGGGCAAAGTGGGTCACTGGTTCAGGAGGCTGCTAGGCTTCCAGGGGAGCGAATGATAGAGTACAAAGAGGTTTTGTGCGAGCCCCTTCATGCCTCAGTCCAAACCTGACGAACCTTTCGTCCGCAAGGTCTTCAAAGCGCTGGTGCTGGTGGTCGGCGCAGCGATGTTCCTAAGCTTCTCCTTTGGCCCCATCCTCCAGGCGCTGGGGCCTTCGGACTCGCAAGACACCGCCAACTTGGTTACTGAGCAACTGCGGGCCCAGGCGGACGGCTACCGGGCTGTGCTGGAACGGGAGCCGGATAACCCCATCGCCCTGCGGGGGTTGATCGACACGCAACTGCAGCTCAACGAGCCGCAAGGGGCCATCGAGCCGCTGAAGAAGCTGGTGGAACTGGAGCCGGAAAATCGGCAACTGCGAGCTTTTTTGGCCCAGATTCAGCAAGATACAGGGGATCTGGAAGGGGCATTAGAGCAGCTCCAGATCCTTCACGAGAAGGATCCCAAAGATAGCCAAGTCCTGCAGGAGCTGGCCGACGTTCAACTAGCGCTGGGCCGCCCTTCTCAAGCCATTGAACTACTGGAGAACTATCTGAAGGAAGTCCCGGAAGATAACGATGTCCGTCTGCGCTTGGCCTTTATCTACGTCCGCAATAACCAGACGGAAAAGGCTGTCGCCCTCTACGACGAGATGATTGCGGCGGATCCCAGCGACTTTGCGCCCGTGTTGGGCAAAGCAATAGCCCTTAGCTCCGCCACCGATGAAAACCTACGGGCAAAAGCCCCGGAGCTATTTGAGCAAGCAGCCCGCCTGGCCCCACCCAAGCTGCGGGAGCAGATCCGGCAAGAGGCCGAGCTCTCTGCCCAAAGAAACCAGCCTCAGGCTGTTGAGAGCCAGGAGACTGCTCCCTGAGGAGAGTCGTCCCCCTCAAGACTCGGAGACCTCCTTGAGGGCCGCTTCCACCGAGGGATAAGTCTCGAAGAGAGAGTCCAGACGGGTAACCTTGAGAACTGTCTTGGCTTTCTCTCCTAAACCGCAGAGCTTGAGATGACAGTCGGCGGCGGCGCAGGCGCGTCTTGCCCACACCAAAGCCGAAACTCCCCTGCTGTCGATCTGCGTAACCTGGCTCAGATCCAGCAAGAGGTGCTTGGGTTTCTTGGCGAGAATCTGACTCAGCTCTCTCTGCACCAAAGCAGGCTCCAGCTGTCCTGCAGGAAGCTTGACGAGGGCGACAAGGGATCCCCCGGGGCTGAGCTGAGTGGAAACATCCACAAAGGGCTAAGAAAGAAAAAGCCGAGGGCAAGGGTCACATTGATTCTGAACCAAAGCCACCGGCTTGGGCCTTGCTGGGCAACTTTTATTTGGAGGTAGGAAGGTAGCCCTAATGGATACGCACGCGATGATCCCGATGGAGGATGCGGCTGCCCTGGGTTTGTTGGCCCTGCAGATGCCGATGGCGGCGGTGTTGCTGGCGCGGCTGCTGCCCTCTTTGTGGCGCCCTTCTCCTCTCCCTCCTGGTCAACCGGGGATCCCTTTTCCGCCGGGCTTGGTCAGCGTCTTGCTGCCCACCCTCAACGAGGCCGAGCGCCTGGATCCCTGTCTGGAAGGGCTGCACCGCCAGGGAGCGGTTGTGCGCGAAGTTCTGGTGGTGGATAGCCGCTCCCAGGATGGCACCCGCGAAAAAGTGCTGCAAATGGCCGCGCGGGATCCCCGCTTTCGCCTCGTTACCGACGATCCCCTGCCCAGCGGCTGGGTCGGTCGCCCTTGGGCGTTGCACTATGGATTTCTCCAGTCGGATCCCGCCTCTGAGTGGATCTTGGGCATTGATGCCGACACCCGCCCCCAGCCGGGCCTGGTGGAGCGGCTGCTGGAAACTGCCCAGGCCAAAAAGCTGGATCTCATCACCCTGGCGCCGCAGTTTATCCTGCAGCACTGGGGGGAAGGCTGGCTGCAGCCAGCTCTTTTGACAACCCTGATCTACCGCTATGGGGCGGCAGGGGAGACTCCCCACTTGCCGGAGCGGACGATGGCCAATGGGCAGTGTATGTTGGTGCGCCGCTCGGTGCTGGAAGCCATGAACGGCTATACCCTGGCGCGGGCCTCCTTTTGCGACGATGTCACCCTGGTGCGGCAGATCGCGGCAGCCGGCTTTAAAGTAGCTTTTTGCGACGGTCGGCACCTGCTCAAGGTGCGCATGTACACCTCTTTGGCCGAAACTTGGCGGGAGTGGGGCCGATCCCTGGATTTGAAAGACGCCACCCCCAGGGCCCAACTGTGGGGGGATATGGCCCTGCTGGTGCTTACCCAAGGGATCCCACTCTTGGCAGTGGGGGGGCTGGGGATCAAGGCCGGGCTGGGGTTCCCCTTTTCCCTAACAGAGCAAGTGTTGTTGGGGCTCAACCTGGGCTTGCTGGCCCTGCGACTGGGGGTGCTGATGGGCATTCGCGGCTCTTATCAGGATCCCCCCTGGACGTTTTGGGCTTCGCCGCTGGCGGATCCCTTGGCTGTCCTGCGGGTGATCTTGTCAGCCCTCAGCCGCCCCCGCTCTTGGCGCGGGCGCACCTACTAGTCGACTGCCTCAGGATCTCACCTGCCCCGCGAAGCGCAGCGGAGTGACAGCAGGCGCAAGCGAGTGTTGGGTGGCCCTCAAATAAGGCAACCCCTGATCGAGTAAGCCTAGCTGCACCGCTCTTTCAACAGGGTAGTTTGTGATCACTAGCTCCGTGATTTTGCCTCGTTTTGTCCCCTTGCAGTTGATAGCCCGGTTTGCTTGAACTTCATCAATAGCAAAGAAGGGCATAGCGTACAAAGAGCGAATGATTGCGGTGTCAGAATTAGAAAGCATGATGTACACCTTATTCTTGCTTAAGTCAATGCAAATGTCTCGTAATCGCTCTTGATCCTCTAGGCCGAAGCCACTGGCATGATAGGAGGTAAAGTTTGATGTTTGCGAGACAGGAACGTAAGGCGGGTCGAAATACACCCAGTCGCCTGGCTTGGCCCTCTCAACAACCGTATCAAATGGCACGCACAAAATTTCAACATTTTGTAGAGCAAGGGATGCAGCTAAAAGATTGTCCTTGTCTAGATACTTTGGAGCTTTATATCGCCCAAAAGGAACATTGAACTTTCCTTGCCGATTGACGCGATACAAACCATTATAGCCTGTCTTGTTCAGGTAAATCATGCGCGCTGCTCGTCCTACAAGACCCATTGACCAAGGATCTTTCTCTCGAATCTGGTAATAAAAACTTTCATTGTGTGGAAATTCGGAGAGTAGTTGAATAACTTCCCAAACATGATCGCGAATAGCCAGGTAAGTATCTATCAGCTCAGCGTTGATATCGGAAAGGATCGCCTGTTTGATTTTGCATTCTCTATACAGGCGAAAGAAAAGCGCGCCACTCCCAACAAAAGGCTCGTGGTAAGTTCTGAAATAGACCGGCATCCGCTCTAATAGGGCGTCTGTCAGTTGTGTCTTGCCACCGGCCCATTTTAGAAAAGGTCGCGGAAGAAGCAAATCGCTCATGTTACAATCCAAAATACAAACGTAACCAATCTTCTAAATCGCTGAACCAAACCACTTTCTCAGTAGACATCAGTTATCCTTGCATGTTCTTTGAAAACCCTTCGCCGTCAATTACCTCGATCCCTGGAATAGGCCAGTGCTCCATATCTTGAATGGTTGCAGGGATCTTCTCTTCCGCTGTGCCTGACGTCGCCTGAAACTTACACTCCACTCCCAGTCGCTTGCCGCTTTTTTCATCGCTAATGACCACATCAATATACCGCTGTTGCCCCCACAGCCTTCGTGCTGGTCTTCAATCCAAGAGATTGTGCCAGAGCAACAACTCGCTGCTTTAATTCGTCACCACTTTTAGGCGCTGTTCTTTTTCCTGACATAGAGAAAACTCCTCACAGACAATCAGCTTCGTTTGTTTTCACCACCCCTGCGCTCTCCCATCGCCACCCAACTCCCGAAGCTTTGCGGCTAGGCGCTGCTGTTCCTGACGGACTTGGGCGAGGGCTGCTACTGCCGCTCCTGCCCTACTTGTTCAATTCCCCCAGAAGCAAATTCCCGTCGGCAGTCCACCACTGCAAGTAGGTGGCTGTGGTTTCTACTTTTTGTCGGTGCCACACCCTCAAGAACCAGCCGATCTCCGGAGTCCAGTAGCAGTGGTTTTCATCTGCTGTTGCAGAAGCACATAGCAACCTTAATACAGATTAGTGATCGGGGGCAAGATGGATTTAATGCAGGGGCTCGTGGATTTCGTAGACAGCAACCCCGATCTCCGAGAGCTGGGGCAAGCCTTAGCTGTCAAAACAACACTCCAAGGCCATACTCACCCCTAGGTCTGTGACGTGTTGCAAGTGTCATCAAGCTTTATCAGCAACCGGAACTTATACTCCCAAACCAAGGAGCTGCTGGACTTGCTCTAGCTTATCGAGGCTCAAAGCCCTATCTCTCTCCCGAATAAAAAGCTGCTGCTATTGCGATGAGCTGAAGGAAAGTTTAGAAGAGGCAGTCCCAGAAGAATGAGGAAGCAGTTGCTCAAAAAAAGAGATACGGCATAAGGCAAAAGAGTAGAAGCTCCTGATGGACAAGGGGGAGCTAACAGTGTTTATGGTAGATGAGCGTCACCCGCTATGAGGTTACCTTTGTGGATAGAGGTGGGGGGTAAAGGAGAACAGATTGCGGCCGATATTAAGAATATCAGGGGGAGGCGAAGTTACTTTGGGGCATTAGATTATGACAAGAGAGAGTTTCCGTTGCAAGTATATAATAAGGCAGATTCTCAAAGCATGAGAGCGTTTATAGAGTACTTAAGACTTGAGAAAAAAGAACAAAGGATAGCGATTTTTTGGGATGGGGCGGACTATCGTTGCTGTAAATAGGTTAGGGCGTATTTAGAAGAAGTGAGCCAGAGGTTAAGAGAAGAGGAGTGACCAGCCAGGTGCATTCTTTTTGTTCCTTATACAACGGAACAGAATTTTGATTTTCCTATCATGAATATCTTAGGAATGCTACGATCAGCAGGGAAGTTACAGGAGCTATGCTATGCTGGGGTGTTAGTCATCGAAATCAGCATGCGTGTCCATTACTTACAACATGTGCCCTTTGAAGGTCTGGGCTATATAGAGTCCTGGCTCAAAGCCAAGGAATACCCTGTAACGGGCACAAGGTTTTTTGAATCGACGAGATTGCCGAGCCTAGATGAATTTGACATGCTCATCGTCATGGGTGGCCCCATGAGTGCCAATGACGAAAGTGCATTTCCTTGGCTAGGTCAGGAGAAGGAGTTTATCCGCAATGCCATCGAGGCCGGCAAGTCCATTTTGGGCATCTGTCTGGGGGCGCAACTGATTGCCAGCGCAATGGGTAGCCGAGTGTTTCCAAATCGTGTTAAGGAAATAGGCTGGTGGCCGGTACGAGGGGTACAGCCCCCTGATGAGCTAACCTTTCGCTTCCCGCCCTCGATTGAGGTTTTTCACTGGCACGGGGAAACCTTCGAGCTGCCCCCTGGTGCAATTCACCTTGCCAAGAGCGAAGGCTGTGAGAACCAGGCCTTTCAGCTTGGACGCTCAGTGATCGGCCTCCAGTTTCACTTGGAAACCACGCCAGAATTGGTGCAAGGGCTTGTCTCCCACTGCCGCAACGAACTGTTGCCATCTACCTATGTGCAGTCGGAAGCAGAGATCCTCTCAGCCTCCCCTGAGAAGTACCAAGCCATAAACCGTCTAATGGGCGAGGTTCTCTCCTTTCTCTGTCGCTCCGATCCCTAGGCCCCGCGCTGCGCTCTAGAGAGCGGCCAAAGCCGTAAGATGCAGATCTGCAAGCCAAAGTTCCAAGAGGATAGACGTGGGCCATCAGGTTTTGGGACTGGGGATCGCGGGTTGGTCGGCTGCACGGCTGCTGCGGGCCCAGGGAAAAGAGGTGTGGGTCTGGGACGAGCAGGATTCGGAGCTCTTGCGGCAACGGCAGGCGGAGCTGGAACGGGAAGGGATCCCTGTCCACTTGGGCCAGCCTTTTCAACTGCTGCCGGGAGTGAAGCAGGTGGTGGTCAGCCCGGGCATTGCCTGGGATCACCCGCTGCTGCAAGAGGCGCGGCGGCAAGGGATCGAGGTGGTGGGAGAGGCGGAGCTGGCCTGGCCGTTTCTTGAGCACCTGCCTTGGGTGGGGATCACGGGCACCAACGGCAAAAGCACCACCACGGCCCTAGTGGCGGAGATGTTCAAGGCAGCAGGGCTAGAAGGGATCCCTTGCGGCAACATTGGCTTGCCCCTGTCCCAAGTGGCTCTGGAGATCTGGCAAGGGCAGCGTCGGCCAGATTGGATCGTGGCAGAGCTGAGCAGCTACCAACTGGAGGCCAGCAGCCGCCTGATGAAGAGCTCCCCCGGAGGCCCACCCCGCATTGGAGTGTGGACAACTTTCACCCCAGATCACCTAGAGCGGCACGGCACGCTGGAGCGCTATGCCAGCTTTAAGGCGCGGCTGCTGGAGCGGGCCCAGTGGCGGGTGGTCAATGGCGAGGACCCCTACCTCTTTCGCCGGCGGCGAGACTGGGAAAAGACCTACTGGGTCTCGCTGCAAGATCCGCAAGCGGATGTCTTCCTGCGAGGGAGCACGCTTTACATCCGGGGGGAAGCGGTGGCGGAGCTGGAGGACTTTGCCGAGCGCTGCCCTGGCTCGCACAACTTGCAGAACTTGCTCTTGGCAGCAGCGGCTGCTCATCTAGCCGGGATCCCCAACGCTGCCCTTCAAGCCGCCATCCGCTCTTTTGCCGGCATGCCCCATCGGCTGGAACGGGTGGCCCAAATCCAGGTGGGATCTACCCCCATCCGCTTTGTCAACGACAGCAAGGCCACCAACTACGAGGCCGGCTGGGTAGCGCTCAACGCCCTCTCCCCGCCCATTATCCTCATTGCCGGTGGAAGGGCCAAACAGGGGGATCCCTCGGCCTGGCTGCGGCTTATTCAGGCCAAGGTGGCCCGCGTGTTGCTCATTGGGGAGGCTGCTCCTAAGCTGGCCAAGGCTCTTCAGGAAATCCGCTATACTGACGTCGAGATCCTGCCGACCCTAGATATGGCGGTGGAAAGGGCCTTTGCAGCTGCCTGCTCCCTAGCGCAAGCCCTGGCCAATCCAGCTCAGCCCATCACCGTTTTACTGTCGCCTGCTTGTGCCAGCTTCGACCAGTACCCCAGCTTCGAGCACCGTGGCCACCACTTTCGAGCCTGCTGCCAAGCCCTGGTGGGATTCCTGGAACGCTGAAGCGCGCTGGCTGCGTTGGCTGACGCTGGTCTGGCTGGGGATAGGGCTGGCGGTATTGTTTTCGGCCTCCTACCCGGTGGCGCAGCAGACTACCGGCGATGGCCTCTATTTCTTTAAGCGCCAGGTGCTCTGGTCAGGGCTGGGGCTGGTCTGCTTCACCATCCTAGTGCGCATCCCCTTGCAGCGCTGGTTCCCCTGGGCCGGGATCCTCTGCCTGCTGGGCATTGGCTTGGTCTGGGCCACCCACGTGCCAGGGCTGGGGGTTTCCCGCCTGGATGCCAGCCGCTGGCTGGATCTAAAGGTGATCCCGATTATTCAGCCTGCGGAATTGCTCAAGCCCCTGTTGGTGCTGCAGGGATCCTGGGTGTTTGGCCGTTGGTTTTACCATCCCCTCTGGTTTCGCGGCGTCTGGGTCGGGCTCTTTGCTTTGGCGCTGCTGGGGATCCTCATCCAGCCCAACTTGGGTACCACCGCCATCTGCGGCCTTACCCTCTGGGTCATGGCCTGGACGGCTGGGCTCCCCCTTTTTACCCTCTTGGCTACCGCGGGACTGGGGATCTTGGCGGCTGGGGTGAGCATTCTCAGCAAAGACTACCAGCGGCGGCGCATCTTAGCCTTTTTGGATCCCTGGGGGAATGCTCAGGGGGACGGCTACCAGTTGGTGCAGAGCCTTTTGGCTATTGGCTCAGGTGGCTGGTGGGGCAAAGGCTATGGTCTTTCCCTACAAAAGCTGTTCTACCTGCCCATCCAGTACACGGACTTCATCTTTGCTGTGTATGCAGAAGAGTTTGGCCTGGTGGGATCCCTTTTCTTCCTGGGGCTATTGAGCGCCTACACCTGGGTCAGCTTGCGGGTTATGCGGCGCTGTCTCGACCTGCCTGCCCGGCTGGTGGTCTGCGGCTGTCTGATGTTTTTGGTAGGGCAGGCACTGCTGAATATCGGCGTGGTCAGCGGCCTACTGCCGACTACAGGGGTGCCCTTGCCCCTGTTTAGCTACGGCGGCAGCTCGATCCTGGCGGGGCTGATCATGGCGGGGCTGTTGGTCCGGGCCGCCCGCGAGGTGGGCTAAGGCCTGTAAGCTTCTCACTCGGCAGCCAGTAGATAAAGACTTGGGGGTTCAGAGGGGATCAATCGGTAGGGATCCGCCTGGTTAAGCTCTCGACAGAGGTGAGCAAAAGACTGGAGACCTTCAAGGCGCTCGGTGAGCTCGCTGAGGGTATCTAGGTATTCGGCTAAAGCAGCTTGGGAAAGGTGCCAAGACTTGTCCAGCTCCTGGAAATAGGTCATCTGAAACTCGACGGAAAGATTCTTTTCTCTGAGAAAGACCTGCTCTGGCGTAAGCCCTCGATCAAATGGGGAAAGACGAGCAATGCGCTGGATGCGTTCGCTAGAGATGCGGCCAGCGAAGCCAGAAGCCTTGTACGTATAGGCCGTCCGGAGCTGAGGCCGATCTGCTGGCAAGAGAGCTGCACACCACCTTTCGCTCAGTTCCCGGAAACGAGGGACCTCGAAGTTTAGGACATCAACAGCATCTTGAAGGTACCCATGTTTAAGCAGAAGCTGGGATTCCGCCGCTAGGGAAACCGCCCAACCCTTGAGAGCAATATCGCTGAGCAATAGGCAGTGGACCTGGCGCTCAACAGGGATCTGATGGGCTTGGTCAGAGAAAAAAATTCGGATATTTCCTGTCCTTCCTCGATGCTGTTCTCGAGGTTAAGTAGCCACGACCTCAGCTCCTTATCACCTCTCGTAGAGGCTTTAATGAAGTTATAGCAGTCTTTAAAAAGAGAGCTGACCATCCACCGCCTGGTACTGGGATCTACATCCGACGCTTCAGAAGAGTTAGCTCCCCAGGCACATTGAGCATAAAAGAGTGCAATAGCAGAAAGAGGAATGATGCAAGGCGGCTCTGGAAGAGCCAGAATCTCCTGAATTTCCTCCCTCAGCTCCTCGATCCTTTGCTCTAGAGGGTTGTCGGTTTGATTCCGCATGTCAACCTTGTTGAGCAAGAAGACCATCAAACTGGTTTGACCTCTGAGAAACTCTACGACATCCTTTAGCTCTCTCAAGAGAGTTTCCCGTCCTTGCCAATCTGTCTGAGAGTAATCCAGTGCAACAAAGCTAAAGCACTTGCTGACATGCTCTTGGATAATCCTAAGGCTTATTCTATCTTGAATTGAGTTTAGGCCAGGCAAGTCATAAATCTCGACCTGTAAGCCCTCAGGCAGGCCTAACAGAAAAGGGTTTCTGACCGGCAGCAGCGGACACTCAACGTCTACCTGAGGGATGCCCACCTCCGCTTCATCCCTCTTCTTTCTCTTCTTTCGTCGCTCTTGGTGGTAGGCCTCCATCGTCAGCTTGAGCCTGCGGTAGATTTCTTCGTCCCTCAGGTCTTCCCACGTGCCGCATTCCCAGGTGGCTCCTTCGGTATTGTGGATAACTAGCCTGCTCCGCTCGCCGTGCCTAATCCGCAGGATCCCGGCACTCATCTCCTGGGCCTCAATAGGCGCGATTTTCCGGCCAATGAGGGCGTTCACAATAGTGGATTTACCCGAAGAGGTGGTACCAATGGTGGCGATCCGGAAGGAGGGCTTCTGTAGGCGGGCAACGGCCTCTTCGTAGACAACCCGAAAGGCCTGCAGCTTTTCCAGCAGCACAGAGCTGCTAATGACGTCGTGGTATTCGCTGAGGATCCCAGCAGTGAGGTTGCCAAGGGTGAACAGTGACTCTCTTGCGATCCGCAGGGCTACCGAGGGATCCGTAGAATCAAGCCTGTGATGCGCTCCTTCAGATAGAGTTGAAGATGACATGCCGACAGCTCTCAAGCCGCTTCGCCGGCACTATAGTCCTTTCGCTAGTACCGTGGTTCGTTTTCTTCGCATTTTTTCAGCGTCCTTCTTGCCAGCAATGCTGATTTAGTAGCATAAAGAAATGGCTCTAAAATGCACATAGCCGCCGGCAGTTCTGGGGTCAACAAGAGGTAGTTTGCGAATGATGGATGGCTCTTTGCAATCTTTCTTCGCCTCTGCCAGCCAGGTGGGGCTGGGAGTAGCGGTCTTCCTGGCGCTGCTAACGCTGCTGGCCTGGATACGCAACTGGCCTTGGAAGTTTTCGCTAGTGGGCTACACGGCCTTTACCTTGGTCCTAACGGCAGGCTGTTTTGCTCTGAGCCTAGGGCCCATTTTCCGCTCCCGCATCCCCGGGGCTGCTCCCTACACCACTGTCTATGACCAAGGGGCGGAGCGGGCGGTCATTGCCGTTAGCCCAGATATCACCCCGGAGCAACTGATCCTTACGCTGAAGCAGGCAGCTAGCGATCTGGCCTCCTCTGGTCGTTTCTCTACCGGCTCGCCAGTGTTTACCCTGCAAGCCCGCACTGTCATCCACCCCGAGCCGGGAGTCTCCGAGCCCTTACTTTTGGGCACGCTGCAACAGCCTTTGGGGAAACGCCTGCGCACCCCGGAAGAACAACAGCAGCAGCAAATCCACCTGGAGGAAGAGGCCTTTGCTCGGCTGCGTAGGTTAGCCCAAGTTCAGGAGGCCGCCCCGCCCTCTGAGGGGACTTTGCAAGAGCCTCCCTTGGCCCAATCCTGAGCCCTCAGCCAGCGGCGCAGATCTTGCCCTACTTGCTCAGGGATCTCCCAGGGAAAGAGGTGGGCCACGTTGGGATAGACAATGCAGGTGCACTGAGGGAGAAGGCGAGCCGTGGCTAGGCTGCTGGCAACAGTGATGTGGCAATCCTGCTCCGCAGCCAGAATCAAAACCGGTAGGTGCAGGCGGTGCAGCTCTCCCTCGCGGTTGTAGCCCTGTCGAAGGGCAGCGCGTAGGGCTTGGCGAGCCTGAGGAGAGGTATGCAGGTAAGCCGGCAAAGCTGCCTGGGCCAGGTAGCGATAGGTTCTCGGGGTATGTCTCTGGACTAGGTAGCGGTAGAGAGAGCGGCGGCCAAAGGTGTTGATGTTCCAACTCCAGCCGGGCCAAAGCCAGTTGAGCAGCGAAGCAATGCCGGTGTTGAGCTGATCCCAAAAATCGGTAGGGGGATGGTTGCTGCGGGGACAGGCAGCGCTGGCTACTAGGATCAAGCCTTTGACCCGCTGGGGTAGGCGCAAAGCCAACTCTAGGGCTAGGATCCCGCCCAAAGACCAGCCCAGTAGCAGACACTCCTGCCAGCCCAGGCGATCCAGCAGCTCCTGCAAATCCTCCAGGTGGGCCGACATCTCAAAGGGATCCCGCACCTGCGAACGCCCGTAGCCGCGCAGATCCGGCGCCACACAGGGGTGCATCCCCGCCACCGCCTCGGCAAAGACTTCCATGCAGTCGGCATTGCCCGGATGGCCGTGGAGCAGCAGGATGGGCAGCGAAGGGATCCCTTCTCCCCAGGCCCGGTAGTAGAGCTGCAGGCCCATAGCTTAGGCGCTGGCCACCTTTTTTGGCGTCGGCTGCAGCTTCACTCCATTGGGAATGCAGATCAGGTTCTGATCCAGGATCTGCACAAACCCCTTCGAGCGCAGGGATCCCAGCAGGCGAGTAACCGTCACGCGGGTGGCACCAATGGCATCCCCGATCTGGGCGTGGGTGAGGGGCCAGGGGAGGTACATCCCCTGCTCACAGGGCTGCCCATACTCGTCGATTAACAAGGTCAAAAAGCCCTTCAGGCGGTCGATGGCCCGACGCTGGCCCAAGTTGCCCAGCCAGAGCAACTTGCGTTGCAGTTGCTGGCGGAAGCTTTCTTGAATTTTCTGGTGCAGATAGGGCCACTGCTCCAAATCCTGCCAGTAAAACCACATCACCGTCGTGCGATCGACATGGGTGCAGGCTTTTAGCTCAAAGCGCTCCGGGTTGCTCAGCTCAAAGGGCACCCCGGGCGTGATAAACCCGACAAAAACCTCCCGCCGCTCCGGCGTTTGGCTGACCAGGCGCACCACGCCCTCTTGGGGGATGTACACCAATCCCGGACGAGTTGGAATGCGCACATCTTTAGGAAACGTACGAGAGCGGTAGTGCTCTTCGGCCCACTGGCGGAGTTCCCGCCATTCCTGAGCCTCTGCTGCCGATGTGATGGAAACAAGTGTCATGGGATCAACTTCCTGTCGCTCGAGCGACCTGATGGGTTTTACAGACTCCCCAGCTTTACCTGGCTACTGTTGCAACACAACGCTTTCGCCTTCGCGTCCGCGGAACAGAGTCGTGAGAGGATGGGGAAACCGCAAGGGGGCAAAACAAAGAGGAGAGAACCTACAGGCTTACTTTACCTTAGCTTCATAATGGCACTGAACCCTATGGGGCGACATCGGGTTTCTACTGATATTGTTCAAAAGGCTACGTCCAATAATAACCTCAAGAAGCCGTAAATTTTCAGAGCTTGTCGCCGAACTCAGCCAGCTAGGGGATGGCGCAGAATGGGGTCAGACTGGTGGATGTCTGAGTACAGGTGTGGGGTGGCTGCGATGAATATCCTTATCAGCAACGACGATGGCATCCAGGCGGCGGGGGTGCGATGTCTGGCCGCTGCGCTGGCTCAGGTGGGTGGACATCAGATCACGGTGGTCTGTCCGGATCGGGAGCGCTCGGCTACCGGCCACGCCTTGACGTTGCACAAGCCGCTGCGAGTGGATCCGGTGCGGGAGGGGTTTCCGCCAGAGGTGCAAGCTTGGGCCTGTTCGGGCACGCCCTCGGACTGCGTCAAGTTGGGCCTGGACGGTCTGCTGCAGCAGCCCCCTGACTGGGTCATTGCCGGCATCAACCAGGGAGCCAATCTGGGCACTGATGTGCTCTATTCCGGCACCGTCTCGGCAGCCATGGAAGGGCTGCTGGAAGGGATCCCCAGCCTAGCCGTGAGCCTGGCCAGCTTTACCCACCAGGATTTTCAGCCGGCGGCCCAGGTGGTGCTGATGCTGCTGGAGAAGCTGAGCCTGAAGCCTTTAGAGAAGCCGATGCTGTTGAACGTCAATGTCCCCCCGCTAGGGTTGGCTGAAATACGCGGCATGGTCTTGGCCCGCCTGGCCTGGCGCAAGTACACGGATCTCTACGAGAAACGGGTAGATCCCCGCGGCAAGGCCTACTACTGGCTGGCAGGAGAGGTGGTGGAAGAGGAGGTGGATCCCTGTTCCGATGTGCGGGCGGTTGCCGAGGGGTATGTGTCGATTACGCCCCTGCAGCCGGATTTAACGGCCTACGCCGCTTTCGAGAGCTTGCAGCGCTGGGGCCTCTCAGCCTTTGGCTTTTGAAAGCAAAAATGGCCTAGGGCAAGCAGGCTTGGCCGGGATCGCAGCCAGGGGAAACCCTAGAGGGGAACGGCTGCCAAGGCCAGCAGCCGTTCTGCCACAGCCTGGGGAACAGGCATCACCGACAGTCGCGTGCCTCGCCGCACCACTTCTAACTCCGCAGGGGTAAAAGTGGCCCTTAACTGGGCCAAAGGGATCAAGCGCCCAAAGGCGGCAACAAATTGCACCCGCACTGTCTGCCAGCGGGGCGCTGCAGGGGTTGACTTGGGATCGTAGTAGGGGCTGGTGGGATCAAACTGGCTGGGATCCACCACCTGAGTCTCCACGATCTCCATCAGGCCGGCTATGCCGGGGGGGTCGGCGTTGGAGTGGTAGAAAAAGGCGCGATCCCCAACCTGCATGGCCTTCAAGTAGTTGCGGGCTTGGTAGTTGCGCACGCCGTCCCAAAGGGTTTGGCCGTCCCGCTGCAGATCCCAGATGCTGTAGACGCTGGGCTCCGATTTCATCAGCCAGTAGTTCATGAAACGCTAGGCGCCGGCAGCAGGCAAGCGACGGGCAACAAACTCGACAAAGTTTTGCAATATCTTCAAGCCTACAGGGCCGGACTTTTCGGGGTGAAATTGGGTGGCAAACAAGGTGCCGCGGGCAATGGCGGCCACACAGGTTTGGCTGCCGTGCTGGGTGGTGGCGACCACCCAGCTTGGATCCTTGGGCACCGCGTGGTAGGAGTGGACAAAGTAAACCCAGCTTTGCTCGGGGATCCCTGCCCAAAGGGGAGAGTCGGGCTGGGTAAGGTGCAACTGGTTCCAGCCCATGTGGGGGATGCGCAGGCCCGGCTCCGGTCGAAAGCGCTGCACCCGCCCCGGCACGATGCCCAGCCCCGGCTCTGTCCCCTCTTCGCTGTCTTCGAACAAAACTTGCAAACCAATACAAATGCCCAAGAAAGGCTGCTGCCGCTCGATGGCTTGTCGGATTGCCTCCCCAAAGCCGCGCGCCCGCAACTGCTGCATGGCTGGGTCAAAGGCCCCATCGCCGGGCAGGACAAGGCCATCAAAAGCCGCTAGCCCAGCCGGCTCTGTGACTAGCTGCACCTCGGCCCCGGCCCGCTCCAGCCCTTTGCAAGCTGAATGCAGGTTGCCGGCATCATAGTCGATCACCGCCAGGCGCACGGCTTTCATGGCTTTTCCTGAAACCTTCAAGAGCCTATCAGTATAGTGGCTTTAGCTAATCCGCCGTTCGCGCTAGCGGGACGTAGTCCTGGAAGCCCCGCTCTGT